>JAIHZV010000109.1 GCA_022718015.1 Phascolarctobacterium sp.
CACCACGAGCAGATATTGCAGCACACCGCTCAAAACACCTGTAAATAAGCCGGAGAAAGGCCCAAGGAAGACGTGCAGCAAATCGCCCAAAAGCGTAGTCGGCAGCGTGATGCCGCCAAACGCCAGCGCCGCAAACAAGGCCACGGTAATCGCGCCCTTCGCGCCAATCTTATAAATGCAGCTCTTCAATTTATAGCTGAACACAACCAAGGCGCCAAGGCAGAGGAAGGAAAAGCCTACCGCCAAAAGTCCCAGATTATGCGTCTTCGTAATCGTCAGCGGCACCTCCTGCACCTTTTCCTGCCCATTGCCGCTGACCGTAATCCGCAGGCTGTAATCACCTGCCAAAATCGTAAAATAATCTACATAAAGCGGAATAATAAAGGTCTGCGCCTTCTGTCCGTCGAGAGAAATCAGCGCCGTCGTCTCATTATTATTACCGGTATCACCTGCCCAGCCGTGCTCAGAATCATTATCATTTTTGCCTGCCGTACACAGACCGGGAACGAGCTTGCCCGTAGCCTTGTCGACAAGCTCTGCCTTGAACTTCAGCAAACGCACATCACGCTGCGGATTGCGCATATCCAAAAGCAGGAACGTCGCAGGATGATTGAACACCGCCGACCAGTTCGTCGCGCCGTCGCCCATCATGCGGTTACGAAAGCCCTCCAGCGTCGTATCGCGCACATAAATCACGCCCTCAGCCGCACGCTCATCCTTGTTACCCAGATTGTCGACAGGCAGCGTCACGTTTTGGATATACCAGTTAAACCTGCGGGCATCAGGCTTTTTCTTCTTGCCCACAGCGTCTGCGTCCTGCGCCTTATCCTGCTGCATATCGTAAGTGAACGCCACGTCTCGCTGCTGCTCCCAGCCTTCGCCCTGCACCTGCACCACGAGCTTTTGCTCGCCAGCCTTCGCGCTGCCATCCGGACGCAGGTAAAGCAAATCAAACGTCTGCCCAAAATCAGCTGGCAGCATCCACGCTGAGGTCGCTATATTGTGCCCATCCTCAGCTCCCGCCTGCCATTTATCATCAGGCAGCGCACTAAAGCCCTCCGGCAGAATAACCTTCAAACGCGCCTGCTGCTCATGCGGCACATCAAAGCTTTTTATATTTATATAAAGCGGCATCGTACTGCCGCCATGAACAACATGCTTATCACTCTTATCCAAATTATATGGATAAACAACATCAAGGCTGACGCCAGCCCACGCCAGCTGCGTACATAAAAGCAGCAGCAGCGTCAAAACGATACTTCGTAGCTTCATGGATAATCCTTTCTTGTTCGTAACTCATCAACTTATTTTATGACATACATTATTATATTACACCATATACTCAGAAAAGAGTCAAGTATTTTCACAATTAACTGAAGTATAGAGAAGATTTATATAAAAAAGAAGCCGTCGCACTAAGCTCTTCATCAGCTGTCCTCTGCCCCTGAGGGAGTGCGGCGCGAAGGCGCCTTAACAGCCAGCGAGAGGTATCTTAATGCGACAGTCCTTCATGCTTTACCGAATTATATTTAGTTTATTTCATGCACGCATCACGCGGCAAACCAAGCTGCTCGCAGATATCGCCCCATTTTTGCTGACGTGTCTTCATCGCCAGCAGCTCTTCCACACTTTTGTCGCAGTGACGAGAGATAAAAATTGCGCGCTTCACCTGATGCGAAGCATAGCCAAGCTTCATATATTTAGTCGTCAGCTTCTTATCCAAGCCAAAAAGACGCTGCAAACGATTAGCCTTGTATTCCAGCTCGCCCTTCGCCAGCTTCTCCGGCGTCAGGCCAAGCAGATAATCTACGCGTGTCCAAACGTACCTCTCGCGCAAAGCCGCAACCTCAGCCAACGGCTTCTTGGCAGCATACGCGTGCAAGCACAGCTTCTTCAGCTCCATGTAGCTTATGCCGCTATCAAAATATTTGCCAAGCTCTTCCTTATCAAACAAAAAGCTGTTATACAAGCCCGTAAGCGCCTTCTCGCGGTCCATGGGCTTCTTGCCTGCGGCGCTGGCGGTGGCTCCACCAATGACGAACAAGCCGCACAGCGTCAGGCAGAGAATCAGGGTTAATTTTTTCATGCTGTACCCCCGTGATGATTTAAAAAGGGGCGGCGCGAAAGCGCCGCCGTTAGAGTTAAGTGTTAGAAGCTGTATTCATACCCAACCATGAAGTTGCGTCCTAAGGAATAAAAATTCGATGTACTGTTACTTGTGATATCCAATCTATCAAATATGTTGTTGACATGTAAATATGCCTTTTGGTTTTTCTCAGGAGCATAGGTAAAATGCAAATCAGTAAAGCATTGCGGCTTAAGCTCTCTTTCAGGCTTAGAGATGGATGCTCTAGTAGACATCCTATCGCCTACAAAGTTCACAGACATGCTAGCAGCAAATTTACTCTGTGTATAATCCACAGCACCTTGCAGCTGATACTTATTATATATTTGATGCCAATCCATATCACCGTAGTTATGAATATTTTGAGCTTTGGGATTTTGGTATGCAGCTCCCCAACGTGTAGACCAATTATCATCATGCTTTATTGCATAAGATAATTCTAAACCAGTGTTTTTTACATCTTCATTAAAATAATCTACTTCACTAACACTGCCATCTGTACCATATTTAACATCAGCATCTATAGAGTCCTTAATTTTGTAATTAAACAAAGCAAAGCGTAAACTTCCTTTACCAATATTCGATTTGTAACCAATCTCATAATGTGTTCCCTGTTCAGGTTTCAAATCTAGAGAAGGATTCATATTGCCATTGCCGAAAAGCTGAGTCAAATTAGGCAAACGGAATGACTTGCCAACCTTAGCATACAAACTACTCTCATCGTCCAACTTATAAATATATTGGAGTTCGGGAGTAAATTTGCTTAAGTTATTATTGTGAGTATATTTGCTAGTACCAGTTTTATTATCTTTCTGGTAACCATCACAACCTGTTGCCCACGTTTCACGGGCATTGAAAACTAAATTTGATTTATCGGATACCTTCCAATCATAAGAAGCATAAATAGAATAGTTATCACGTTGGTATGTGCTATTATTATTTTTGCTTGACGAGAACAAATCCATATCCTCTTTTTGATAACCTGCGCCAATTAATAATTTATTTTCTCCTATGTCAAATGATTTTTGCAAATCAATATTTGTATTATGCCCTTTACGCCAGCTATACGGAGATTTGGTGCCTAACACTCCCTTAGTGAACTTAGCAAGATCATATGACTTTTCTTGAGTCCCATAAGATACGTTGGCTTTTAAACCGTCTTTATCATATTGCAATAAAAACATGTTATCTGTATCTTCGTAGTAATTATTTTGTGAACGAGTGCCAGACAAAGCTTTTTTTTGCCAATACTGGTGCTCATTCTTCGAATAACTATGTGTAAAAGTCAAACCATCAAGCATTTGCCAATTCCATAAAACACTCTTTCTTTCGCCTTTACCGTAATCATATACATTAGTCTTTGCAGTCGGCTTGCCTACATAACCACTCATGTTATCAGCTTTACCACGTTTTTCATAACCTGCAACAATGTTAAACTTATCAGCACCAACACTTACATTATAACGTTGTTTACCAAAATTACCTGCAGCAACTTTAATAGTATTGCTCATTGTTTTCTTAGTGATAATGTTAATTACACCACCAGTGGCTTCACTACCATATAAAACAGAGCCACCGCCCTTTACTACCTCTATTTTTTCAATAGACTCTGTTGGGATATCCTCCAAGTTATACTTACCGTCCTGGTTCATAGGAACACCATTAACCAAAACCAAAGTTCCCTTTTCAACACCACGAATCATAACCTTGCTGGTCATTGTACCCATACCAGTACCATTGAAACCTTGAGATTGTGTATTAACGCCCAACGTATTTTGCAATACATCATAAGCATTGGCAGCACTGCTTTTTTCAATTTGTTCTTCAGAATAAACCTCAACAACAGCAGGAATATCTACGTCCTTTTTCTCCGTTCTCGTTGCCGTAACAACCATTTGATCAAGAGAATACTCTTGCAGTTCTTCAGCGAATACACTTGTGCCCCCCCACATCACAGAACCTGTAATGAGAGCCGTCATCAATAAACCTTTTGAAACACTACATTTCATTTTTACTCAAACTCCTATCAAAAAAATATTTTATTGAAAAGCCTTCGCATATCCAGTCTTGCATGGTCATATGCTGCTAGCTTCACAATCGGCAAGAAAAAGTTCTAGTATATCTGTTTCTTTAGATAGAACCAAGTCTTATTATAAACTATATACCCGCTTGATAGTCAAGGGAGAGTTTGAAAAAAGCGCTATCGCAATATCCCTGCGATAGCGCTTTTTTATATGCAAGTATACTAAACTTTAGCTACCAAATTCACCTAAACAAATCACTGTGCGTTCCTGTATATGATAAAAACAACAATAATTTATCCTCGAAATCACCATGTAAGGTTAGAAATACTCAACTATTTCAGAACATCCTCAAACATTTCTTCTGTACTATTATAAGTCTTGTACTTCTCTGGATGTTGTTTCATGTCATTGATTTCTTGTAAAATCTCTAATACTTCTTTATTCTCAGTTCTATCATAACCAACATCGAAAGGAATTCTATGCTCTCTAAGCGTTTTTTTTACAAACATCGTAAAGGCTGTGGTCATGTTGATACCCACTTCATCACAAAAAGCTTCAAACTGTTTTTTTAATTCACGGTTCATTCTGATATTAACATTTATATTTGCTTCCATTTTTATCACCTCTATTTTTATTTTAGTATTAATTAAAGGCGTTGTCAATACTATGTCTTTAATTAATACTAAATTTCATGTAAACTTCCTGTAGCAAAAAAAGCGGCGCGAATGCGCCGCCTCAGCTTGTTTATCGGATTAGAAAGTATAGTTATAGGTCAGCATCCAGTTAAACGGCATACCCCAGTTTTCATACTTATTAATAGTATCATCTCTGTCCAAAATATTATTCAATGTCAGGGATGCAGAATGATGCTCGTCAGCTTTATAGGTAAAGTTTGCATTCAACAGGCTTCTGTGCGGAATGCTGTGATCACTACCTTTAACACCTAAACTGTTATAAT
>JAIHZV010000110.1 GCA_022718015.1 Phascolarctobacterium sp.
CCAGCCATGCAGCGGCATAACAGCAGCCTTTACGGAGCCTGCCAGAATCATCAGCACGAAGATTGCCTGCAGCACCCATCTCGGAGCCATTTCCGTGGTCAGGAAGCCGCCGGGAGTGAAGTCCATCGTACCGCTGATGCAGTATACAGCGATAACACCGGCCAGGAAGAGCTGACCGGAAATCAACGTATAAATCAAATACTTACGGCTGGCCATCAACGCCTCCTGGTTACGCTTATGCAGTACCAGCGGATAGCTTGCCAGAGTCAGCAGCTCGTAGAAGATGAAGAAGGTCAGCAGGTTTTCGGCCATCGCAATGCCCATTACGGCACTCATGCAGATAGCGAAGGCGGCAAAGTAACCGGTCTGCTCGCTTTCGTTATTGCAGCGCATATAGCCGATGGAATAGAAGTTCATGGGCACCCACAGCATCGACGCCAGCACAGCAAAGATCATGCCAGCCGGATCAGTGCGCAGCGTCAGGCCCACAGTATCAGTAATCTGGCACAGCGTCCACTGATACTGGTTGCCGTCGAGGACAGCAGGCAGCATCGACAGGATAATGCCAAATTTAATCAAAGAAGCGATAACGCTCCATGCTTCACGCAGATTAGGCCATCTTCTGCTGAAGGCAATCAAAACTGCCGCCAGGAAGGAAACGCCTACTGCCAGAAATGGTCTGCAATCTATAATAGTCATCTCAGAAACACCTCCGGCAAGCCTAACTTAATAACATCGGTAACGATATCAACACTGTAGAAGCCAAGCACCAGAATCATGATGCCGCCGACGAGAATCGGCAGGACCATAGACAGCGGCAGGCCCAGCTTGCCCTGATGCGGATGCACCTCAGTCAGAGAAGCTTCACGCTGGATAAACATCTGCTCAATGATACGGAAGAAATAAATTGCATTCAGCAATGAGCTGATGACCAGGACAGCGATGTAGAAATACTGCGCGCCGGTATAAGCGCCCAGCATCAGATACCATTTACTGAAGAAGCCGCAGGTCGGCGGCAGGCCGATCATGGACAGCGAAGCCAGCAGCACAGTAATCGTACTGATGGTCATTTTCTTGTTCATGCCGCCCAAGCGGTACAGATTGACCTCACCGAAGCGATATTCAATACCGCCGATGACCAGGAAAAGACTGCTCTTCATGAAGGCATGGTTGATAGCGTGCAGCACAGCGCCGATGAAGCCGTACATATTGCCCATCGCCAGACCAATCGCAATGTAACCGATCTGTGCCACGGAGGAATAAGCCAGCATACGGCGGAAGTCATACTGTGCCATCGCCATAATCGAGCCGATAAGGATACCGGCCACACCAAGAATACCCAGCACGTTGAGCGCACTATGCATTACAGGATTGTCAACCTTGAAGATATAATAAACAAAACGGATCAGAGCATATGCCGGAGCCTTGCTCATGCAGCCTGCGATAAAAGCTGCAGCGCCCGGATGGGCGAAGGTGTAGGCATCAGGCTGCCAGCCATGCAGCGGGAACAGCGCCATCTTGATGCCGAAGCCGATGATAAAGCAGGCCACAGCAATCGCGAACAGCGGCGAGTTCAGATGCGGCACAACGCGTGCAGCAAGGTCTGCCATGTTCAGCGTACCTGTCATAGAATACAGATAGCCGACGCCCAGCAGATAGAGCGAAGCGCCAATCGTGCCGATCAGCAGGTAACGGAAGGCTGCCAGCATGGATTTTCTGCCGCCCAGGGCGATAAGGCCATAGCCGGACAGCGACATAATCTCCAGATATACATAGAGGTTGAAAACGTCGCCCGTGATAATCATGCCCGACAGACCAACTGTCAAAAGGCCGAACAGCGTATAATAGCCGCCCACATGCAGCCAGTCCTCATCCTTGACGAACGGACGGCTGTAGAGCGCAACCATCATCGAAATAAAGGTTACGACTACGGCGAGAATGCTGTTCAAGGGATCCAGCGCAAATTCAATACCGACCGGCGGCGCCCAGCCACCCATCCAGTAATGCCACGTTTTGCCGCCGGAGGAGATAACCTTGTTCAGCACAATGCAGGCATTAGCAAAGGCACCGGCGATGGAAGCCATCACAATCCACGAGCCTAAATTTTTGCTAATGCGGGAAAATAACATACACAGCAGTGAAGCTGTCAGAGGTAAGAGTACAATAAGGACGGGAGCATGCTGTGTCATTTACTAGCCCTCCTCAATACCTCTACTTCTTCAACCGAGCCGTAAATTTCCTTGATACGCATCAAAAGCGCAATCGCTACACCAGTAGTACCAAGGCTGACAACGATAGCCGTCAGCATCAGGCCATGCGGCAGCGGGTTGATATAAGCATTAGGGTCGGTCGTGATGCCATTTTGAATAGGAATCATCGCCCCATCCTTCTGAGCAAAGCACAGGTAGAAGAAAATTACTGCAACCTGCATGACATTCATTGCCATCAGCTTTTTCATATAGTTTTTGCTGAGGACCATGCCATACACACCCAGGAAGAAAAGTATCATGACCAGGGAATAAATGCCTTTTGTTTTTAAAAACTCATTTAGCACTTCCATCTTCGTCACCCCTTTTCACAATTGCATCAAGCAGATTAATAATTGTCATCATTACGCAGATGGCAACACCGATTTCAATGAGGAAAATACCTAAAGCATGCATTTCATGCTGCGGCTCCAGATGAAGCGGCATATAATTGTAGTTCAGGAAAAAGTCTGCACCGCCGAACAGCGTCAGCCAGCCGGTGAAGGCATAAATGAAGGTGCCCACGCCAGCCAAAACAACAGAGGTTTTGCCAAGAACATTAAACTTTGTATCAGCGCCCAGAATCAGTCGTGCCAGCAGCACGCCGACAGCAAGCAGCGCGCCTGCCTGGAAGCCGCCGCCCGGGGAGAACTCGCCCAGGCAGAGGACGTAGATACCATAGGTAATCGTAAACGGCACAAGCATTCTGAAGGCTATGTTCAGGATAAGACCGCCAAATGGTTCTTTCATTTGATAATCTCTCCTTCCTCCGGATCCTCCGGCTCCTCCTCAGGACGACGGCCAACAGGATTGCTGGTCAGCACCAGCACCGTTGTGAGGCCGGCGAGGAACATTACCGAGGTCTCCCACATGGTATCAAAGCCACGATAGTCGATGATGACGCCCGTTACGATATTCGGCGAGCCTGTATCCTCCGCACTACGGGAGATATAGGTCGGAGTAACATGCTGGTTAGGCGCAGTGTTCGCGTCACCAATTTCAGGCAGGTAGGTTACAACGGAGCAGAACATGCCCGTCATAATCGCCAGGATAACAGCAACTAATCCACGCATTATTTACACCACCTATCAATTTTTTTCAACGAAGCTACGAAGAAGATTGTGGAAATCGTACCGATAACAGCCTCCGTAAAGGCCACGTCCGGCGAGCCCATCATCAGATACAGCAGCACAGCACAGAAGCTGAACGCGCTGTAGATAATCGCAGCACTCAGAATATCCTTGCAGAAAATTACTGCACAGGTAATGAGAATCAGGAAGACAAGTAAAAGAGCTTCAATAGTATAAATCTGCATTTTATTTATCTCCTTTCTTCTTGTGATACTTATGAATCTGGTTGCGGTTGTTTTTGACAACCTTCTTACGGATATTGCCTACAGGCTCATCGGCACTGTGGTCTGCCTTTTCCAGACCAACGAGCTTTTTCGCACCCTTGCTTTGCAGCGTCCATACCGGATGGCCGGATTTATAGGCCGCCTTGCTCAGAATGTGCGAGCCAATCGGGTTCGCCATAAAAACAAGCAAAAATACAAAAGCCATCTTCACTGCTGTCAGCGTCGGTCCCTCATAAATCATCAGGCCGATAAACGAAAGCGTGCAGCCAAGCGTTTCACTGTTGCCTGAAGCATGGATTCTTGAATAGAAGTCCGGCAGACGCAGCATACCGATAGCCGAGCCGACGAAGAAAACCAGGCCGCCTAAAAGGAACAGCGCGGCTATAACTTCGCGGATGGAGGTAAAGCCAAATTGTTCAATCATATTTTTTTACCTCCTATGAACTTTGCGACGATCAAGGAGCCGATAAAGCCCAGAATCGCATAAGAAATCGCTATATCGACATACATATCCGGACGACGGTCGATATAGCCGAAGAGCACTAATAATAAAATTGTGTCGGCGCCAATAACGCCCAAAGCATTCATTCTGTCAAAGATTGTTGGTCCGTTGAACAGTCGCTGCAGCATCGTGCCGATGATCAGAAGAATTGCAACCATCATAATGTAGAATATAACCTGCATAATCATTCCTCACTCTCCACTACTGCAAAATCAAATTTTTCGCCATACAGCTCGGCAACCTTTTTCTGCATGCTGCCATCGAGCACGCCTGCTGCGGCGCCAACGGTCAATGCATGAATCTCATACAGGCCGTCATCCGTCACGTTCATCGTTACCGTACCAGGAGTCAGCGTAATCGAGTTGGCCAGTATTACAGAAGCCATAGGATTGTCGACCTTGAAACGGAAGCGGACAACCTTCGGGTCAATGCTCAGCTCCTGTGCTGTCGTTGCCAGCAGCACGTCGATGTTCGCGAGCACCAGCTGCCACATCAGCCAGAAAAAGTACATAATCATCTTCGGCAGAGAAAAGCCGAAAACATAATACTTTTTGCTGCCGTCCTTATTCGGCACAAGCAGCAGCGGGTATGTAACCCAGGTTGTTACCACAGCTGTGATGATACCATATACGACAAATTTTGTTTCTGTTCTGCCGGACAAAACCATCCAGAAGGCAAACAGAACCAAAGCAAGACATGTCATATGCACCACAGGCGAGCCTACAATTTTTTTGTCGTTCATTACTCCCTGATTTTCCACAGCTACCACCTTTCTTTATATTATTTTTATAATGTGAATAATATCATTAAAGAGTGCCTTCGCACCCTCATTCATATAGATTAGACACAAAGCAGAAAACTCCTGCCTCTTTTTGCCAAAGAAGCATAAAAGTTATGAATTATTTTTCAGTCAGCTTGATAAGCCTAAAGCTGCAATCCTGCGCCGGCAGCATCCGTGCTGCCAAACGCTCGACGCGAGCCAAATCCGCCGTGCAGCAAACCTC
>JAIHZV010000111.1 GCA_022718015.1 Phascolarctobacterium sp.
CGATAACAATGGTCACGCCCTTGAGATCCATCTTAGGCGATTCAGCAAGCATCATCATCGCTACGCCGTCATCGAACAGATCAACCATATCAGCGTCCAGAATAACCTTTTCGCGCTCTGCTGCCTCAGCAGACATCGGCGGCGTCAAGGCAGTCATGCCCAGGCACAGCGTCAACAGTAAGCAGCCGCATAAGCTCGTAAATTTCTTCATTATCTTCGACCTCCTTTTTCCTAAAGCCTAAACCTCCACAAGCAGTGAAGAAAATTTATTGACTTAATCAATCTCGTGCAGATAAATACTGCCATCTCTGCCGCTGGCGCAGATAGCAAACTTGCGCAAGCTGCCAGCGTCATCCTTGAAGGCGATACCGTTCTTGGGAATAGTTTCGAAGCTGCTCAGATGCAGGTACAGCTTAGCGCCTGCCTGCAGCCTATCCTTGCTGTAGAGAACCCTGCTCGCATCTCCCTGCAGGTCAAGCAGCTGGAAGTCCTGCAGCTCAGCATTGGTGCGGAACAAAACCTCCGCTCCCTTAAACGGATCAGGTACCGAAACCTGCTCATAGCCGGAAAGGTCTGCCTGGGGATCCTGCAGCTCATGCACGCCCATGATGTGCAGATAGGGCATTGCCAATCCCTTGAACTTGGAGCCTCTCTGCTTATATTCATGCAGCGGCAGCAGCTCCACCTCTGTGCTATAGCTGGAAAGCTCGCTGCCCATTTCAAAGAATTCGTCTGCCGTCATCTGCATTCTCTCCGAACCATCTGTAAACGCTCTGCCGTCACTGCTGCGATAAACCTCGAGTCCGCCAGCTCCCTCCTGCGCTTTGGTGAAGTACAGTCTCAGGCATCTAGTGCTGCCATCCTTCAGCAAATCATGCACGGCCAGCAGATATTCTGCATTGCTGATATTGCCTCGCGTCAGCAGCGTGCCATCAGGCTGCAGCTCCAGACTGCTGCGCGCCCAGCCCTCATCAACAAATTTCACCTGTCCGTCCACAAAGGTGTAAACAGCATAAAGCTCCTTGCCATAATAGCCTTTACCTCTTTTTTCATTATTATTGAAAGCAAAAATCAGCTCCGGCACCTTGTCATTATTGATGTCCAGCAGCGTATAGCCAAGATGCTTTACGGCCTCGTCAGCATTAAAATGATCGCGCAGCTCGTAGATGCCCGTTGTGCCCTGCTGCGGCAAGCGTTCTGCATTGCCATTAGCCAAAAAATCGTAGACGCCATCTACAATATTTGCATATTCCAGCTCATAGGCAGGCACCTTGACAATAGCTGCAGCAGCGGCTGCCGCCTCCGCCTTCGGCACCTCTGCCTGCGGCGCGGCCGCCTTCTTCTCTGCGCCGCAGCCAAGCAGCGCGGCGGCCAGCAGTGTCAGCAGCATGCCTTTAACCAGCTTACACCTCATCACGCCATCTCCTTTCCCAAGCCAAAATCAAAAGCTCAGCTCGTCAAATAATTTAGTCGTAGTCTTGTCCTCATTAATCCGATAAATCAAGCGTCCATGATTCTCCAGCAGATAATAGCCCTCGCCAGGCTCACCATAGACTGTTACCTTGATATAATCATAAGTCTGCGGAATATCGGCATACCTGCTCTTTTCCTCGCCAATACGCCAGGTGCTGTAGCTTCTGCTGTCCTCGCCGCTCAAATCCTCTTGATTAAAAACGAAATATTTAAAGTAGCCTATAGCCATGGTATCAGAGAATGCGTCATGCGTATCAGCATCGTCGTTGTAAAGGAAGCTGTACTTACCATCAGGCGGTGCCTTCACATATTTATCAAGAGTTTTGGCTGCGCCAAGCGTCCAGCCCTCGCCGAGCATAGCGCCCATTTCGCCCTTCAGCGTCGCGCCCGCCAGAAGCTTCTCCTGCTCCACTTCAATAGGATAAAGATTGCCATGGCGATAATTAAAGCCATAGCCATTTTGCAGGCTCGAAGCATAGGTCACGAGGAAAGTTCGCGTCAGGCTGCCATCAGCGTTCTGCTCCACCTCAAGCTTGCCAGCGGAATACAGCTCCCAACGTTCGCGTGGACTTGCTCCTTCGCCATAGCTGCTCACAAGATACATAAAGCTTCCGCGCGTCGTCCTATAGACATACGCCGTTCCCTTGACGCCCTCACTGTTGCGAGGCATAACATAAACATCTGCCGCCTCCACCGCCGCTGCCAGTTCGAGCAGCAGCAGTGTACTCACTAAAAGACTTTGCCAAATTTTTTTCAGCATCTTCATCACTGCCTTCTAATTAAAAACTGACTGATTATAAACAGCGTAAGAAATTTTTTCGATTATCCTCTTATCATTCACGGTAATATAGAAGCCATTCTCCAGCCTGTCAAAGCCATCAGCATCCATTTTACTTTTTTGCCAGCCATAAATTTCCTGTCCCGGCTCATCATCCGGTGCATCAACCGGCGCCTCGTTCCAGCCAAGCATTGCAAAACGAGAATTCAACGTCTTATAATCGCTAACATCAAAATACTGTCCCACTGCATAGCCGGCAATATCACCGGGAATCCTGTTAATCACTACCTCAAAGGTCTTGTCAGCTGCTTCATATAACAGAAACTCTCGTGGACCGACGCGCACCTTTCTTACGTTAAAGGAACGCTTAATCTCCGGAGCCGGCTCAACAGCTCCCATCTTGTAGCCGGAATAAGCAGCATAATCTGCAGGATTCCAGATAAACTCTGATTCCAGCGCTGCCTTAAAGCGACCGGCCGTGCTTTCGGCCTCTGGCTCAGCGCTCAAATACTGGCTTGCCATATAGCCTCTTTGGCCCCTCTCCGTGCTTCCGTACAGCCATACATATTCGCTGCCAGCCACATAAAAAACTTTTCTTACATAAAATTTATCTCCGTTTTGCAGCATCGTGACAACGTCGCAGTCAGTATTCGCCTCTGACCTTACATTAACATCAGCTGCATTGCAATATGTTTCATAGGGATAGCGAGGATTAGCTTCCAACTCGCCGGAAAGATAATCTGCACTAATAGCAAAAGCCGTATTGGCAAGCAGCGCAAGTCCAAGCGCAGCGCCCAGCAATAATTTCTTTTTCACATCTATCCCTCCACTTACAACTGGCTACGTTCCAACCAGCTTATTTCTTGGCTATATTCTAGCGTAAAAAAAGCAAAAGCGCCCCACTCAAACCACGCAATTTGGGTAGGACGCAGTAAAAAACTACTAAAATCCGGCTTATCCTACCCTAATCACGCCGCAGGCATGGGGACAACTCACACAAAATACGCTATGCTATACTTAGAAAAGTTCTGAAGGGTGGTGAGCAGCATGCAAAACAAAAATAGTAGGCTAAAAATAATACTATTGCTGTTCATGGCAATACCTCTGTTGCTCGCAGCAAGCCTGCTTAACGCGCAAACGAAAGGAGAAACGGAAATGACTACTGAAAAATGGACAGCCCTTATTCTGAACCAAAATCACATGAACATGCTTGAGTGTTACGACTACCATATCTACCTTGAAAATAAGCAGATGCTTTACTCCTGCACCTTTCATGGCAACGCAGGCATTGCTGACAGAAACGGCCTTTGCAAGCTGCAAAGCATGCCTGTGACAGAAGCTGATTTGGCAGAGCTGAACGACTTCCTGCAAAAGCTGCCGCTCGAGCGTCCCACGCCTAAGCGGCCGCGTAATCCTCATATGCCAGCATACGACGCAGCCACCTTCAGCTTTCTTGTTTACTTCGGCACCTATGTAGACAGATATTCGCTGACCGCTAAGCTTTCCGCTGAGCAGAAGGACGAGCTGCGCCAGATTTTGCACAGGCTGTTTGTAAGAGTCAAGGACAGAAAGAACGACAACCCTGCTTAGGACGTAGAACAAAAGTAAGCGTCAAATCTGCCGTGTATGAATTTTTTTAACCATTGACAATGCATCAATCTTTGCATTACAATATTTTTAGAACTTTGCTTATGAACAAGGCCTGTTATGGTGTCGGCTCTGGCAGCCATAGCCGCCTCAACCTAAGCGAAGTTTTTTAGTGATTATAACTACTTTCAACATAACACGGACGGCTGGAAACACTCTATTGTTTTAATCCAGACGAAACATCTATATTATAAATGAAATAAAAAAGCCGCTGTAACTTTCATCGTACATAGAGATGAAAATTACAGCGGCTTTTTATAGATTCTTGAATTTGCCCCAATTATATTGGCATCATTCACAATCTATTCTTTCTATTTTGAAGATGACCGGTCTTGTACCATCGTTGCAGCAGGCAATCATAACCTTATCATCTTTCGTCCAGCCATGCATGATGCTTCCACCTTGCAGAGCCGTATAAATGTAACGGCTGATAGCATCCCACGCCTAAGAACAGAACGGAACACCTTTTGTTCCGCAATGTGCCGTTCCGGGTGACTGCAAACAACCCTCATCCGGTTTGCCGGATTTCACAAGCGTTCCCGCACCCATGTGCCAGAAGTCGTCCCTCTTATCGTTGCGGTAAAACAGAAACTCATCACCCACATAGTAACAGGGGCATTTCCCACTGTCCGGAACGGCACAGTATTCCTGCTGTAATTCCGAATAGATCTTTTTGTCCAGTACCGTGACCTTTACTTTATACTGCATTCTCTTTCCCTCGTTTCAAAAGTATTTTATTTTAAATAGTAGATATTTTCTTTTCGTTTTGCCGCCTTCGGCTCATTGCCCACGGTATAACCTAATACGCAGTGTCCTATACCCTCATATTCTTCTTCAATGCCCAAGGACTTCAAAAGTGCTTTTCCCCAGTCACTTTCAAATTCCTCTTTTGCACGATGAATCCAGCAGCTCCCGATTTCCTGCGGAGCATAACTCTCCATCCATATACCACATACAGCTGTTCCATGCCTATGCGGGCTGCCCGTTAATCATAACAATATAAATCTTATCCTCCTGTTCTTAATAACCTCGCATAGAAATGTTCATCATCTCGTGGTATAATATCTTCAACCTTTTCCGAGAGCGAGGTGATTTCTATGCTGAAACCACGATATTATTTTGCGGATGACTTTCGCACCTTTTATGAATACTTTCTTTCCCACCCCCATACAGAGCGAACCTTTCAGAAAGGTGATTACCTCTGGAA
>JAIHZV010000112.1 GCA_022718015.1 Phascolarctobacterium sp.
CTGCAGATGTTTATCAGTGCCGAGGGTGGCAGTGAATGGGGCGTGGCGATGGCTGTGGCTACGCTGACAAGCTTGCCTCCGCTGGTGCTGTACGGCTTCTGCCAGCGTTTTATTATCAACACATTTATGCAGTCGGGCGTGAAAGGATAAGAGCATGGATAACAAAAATAATGATTATAGCATCGTATTTTCACAGGTGCAGAAGGCATATGGAAAAAATATTGTCATCAACAATCTGAATCTGGAGATAGAAAAGGGTGAGCGTCTGATTCTGCTGGGGCCGTCCGGCTGTGGCAAGACGACGACGCTGCGCATGATTGCCGGCTTTGAGGAAATCACGCAGGGCGATTTGTTCATGGGCGGAGCAAGAGTCAACGATGTTGCGCCGGGTGAGCGCAATATTGCCATGGTATTTCAAAGCTATGCGCTGTTTCCGCATCTGAGCGTGTGGGAGAATATAACCTTTGGCCTACAGCTGCAGAAGCTGCCGCAGGCAGAAATCGAAAAGCGCACGCGTCAGGCGCTGGAGCTGCTGCATCTGGAGGGCTACGAAAATAAAAAGACGCATGAGCTGAGCGGCGGACAGAAGCAGCGTGTGGCTCTGTGCCGTGCGCTGGTGAAGCAGTCGCCCTATTTTCTGCTTGACGAGCCGTTGTCTAACCTTGATGCCAAGCTGCGCCAGAAGGCACGCACGGAGCTGGTAAAGCTTCATGAGCTCTTCAAGCCGACGATGGTTTATGTAACGCATGACCAGATTGAGGCAATGACGGTGGCACATCGCATTGCGGTCATGAATGAGGGCAAAATTCAGCAGATTGCTACGCCGTCAGAAATATATCATCATCCGGCGAATACCTTTGTAGCGACCTTTATTGGCTCGCCGGCGATGAATATTCTGCAGGCAGAGGTGCTGGATGGCAAGCTTATTGTCGGCAGCTGTGCGCTGCATCTGCCCAAGGAGCGTCTGAACGCTATTGGCTCTCGCAGCAGGGTGTTCTTCGGGCTGCGTCCGGAGGCCTGCACGCCGTGCTTTGACAAGGGAATGCTTGACGGCAGCGTTGAGTTTGTCGAAAACACCGGCAACCTTAAAACAGCTACGCTGCGTTTGGCGACAGGGGAGCTTTTCTATCTGCAGGACAGTAATCAGAGCATTGCGCTGGAGGACATCCGCGGTTTTGCTTTTGACTGGAGCAATGTGTGCCTGTTTGATGCAGAGAGCGGCGAAAATCTGGAAAAACGTAATTGATTTTGGGCATAGAGCAGAATTTGCGGTATAATAAAGGCAAGAGCTGCATTTGAGCAAGCAGCTTGGTGTTCTGCTGCTGGAGGTAGAGAATATGAATTTTGAAATTAGCGACCTGCTGTTTCCGGGCTTTACGAAAAAAGCACTGCGTGAGCTGGACAGCAGCTATGGTATTGAATTTTTTTATGAGTTTGGCAAGGATTATTACTGGAACGAGGAGGTGGCGGCCTGGGGTGAACGCAGCCTGTCTATCCATGGTCCGTGCGTGGCGGTAAATCTTGCTGATGCAAAGCAGAAAAACTATGTCAAGGTTTGGGAAAAAACCTGTGCTTATGCCAAAAAGGTAAATGCTGACTTTGTCGTTGTGCATACGAACGAGGAGCTGCCGGCTTCGGAGGAGCAGGAGGCTGTGCAGGCGCGTGTTATCCGCCGTTTGCGTAAGGTTGTCAATTTGGGCAAAAAATATGATGTGCAGGTACTTATTGAAAACGTTGGTCTGCGTCCGAAGGAAAGCCTGCTATTCGATTTGGCCGAGTATATTGCGCTGTTTGATATCTTCCCTGAGGCTGGCGCTTTGCTGGATACAGGCCATGCCAACGTCAACGGCTGGGATATTCCGGCTGTAGTCGAAGCGCTGGGCGATAAGCTTAAGGCCTGCCACCTTCACGACAACGATGGCTTAGGCGACGCACATCTGCCTCTGGGAGAGGGTAATATTGATTGGAAGGCGTATTTTGCGGCGGTGAAAAAGTTCGCGCCGCAGTCGACGCAGGTGCTGGAATATTGCTGTGGCTTCAGCGATACGCAATCGCTGGAGGAGCATCTTACAGGATTGAAGAAGAAATATCGGTTAAAATAAGCTTAATGAGAAAAATTCTTGCATAAAAAAAATCGAGAATTTCTTATTTAGAGTCTTGACATTCTTATTCGTAACGAGTATAATTAACTCAACAAATCAATATTTCGTATAAAGAACTAACTGGTGCAATCCCAGACGGTCCCGCCGCTGTAACAGCCTACCTCGCTGGAGTCAGCAAAGTTTTTTATATAAGCATATGCTTGACCTGCGAGCGACAGGAGAAGATGTTAACAGATAAGTAGCTGTTTATGTGAGAGTGGCAGTGAGCTTAATTGTGCGCATTAACCGTCTTTGCTTGCAAAGGCGGTTTTTTTCGACTAGATACAAGTAGGTCGAAATATTGATTTACTAATCTTTACTCTAGAATGAAAAGCAAATTGGACATTTGCTGTTATTACCGAATTTCAAATTCTCCTTCTCCTCTTATTCAATGTGCTCTCTTGTTACAGGGGTGTGGCATTAGCGCAGTAAAAAAACCGCCAGGGATGGCGGCTTTTTTATTGCCTTTTGTGCGCTTGTATACTGTCTTTTTTTTGACTTAGGTTATACTAATTGTTTACATATCCGCTTATACAGTGTACAATAAATATGATTAGCCTTTGTAAAAAACTGAAATATAAATATGGACTGAATGAGGTCAGAGAGGGGCGGATGTGTATGGATTTAGCTAATGTTAAAAAGCTGCTGCAGGCAAGAGTGCTTACGGGCAGCGAGCTGTTACACCGTCAGATTGATTCCTGCTGCGGCAGCGACATGATGAGTGATGTGCTGGCTTTCACCAAGCGCAACACGCTTTTGTGTACAGGCCTGACGAATATGCAGGTGGTGCGTACTGCGGATATGACGGAGCTGAGCGCACTTGTTTTTGTACGCGGGAAGATTCCATGCGAGGAAATTGTTGAGGCTGCTGCGGAAAACGGACTGCCGATGCTGTCCACCGATTATACGCTGTTTGAAACCTGCGGCATTTTGTATGAAGCAGGCGTCCGCGGCTGCAGTAAAAAGGAGTAGAGGAAATGACGGAAAATAAATCGTTAAAGCTGGCCTTTGACTGCGTGGGCGGAGATTTTGAACGCGCAGGTGAGGCATCTGCCAAAATCAAGAAGATGCTGCAGCGCATCGGTATTCCTGCGGATATTGTGCGCCGCATTGCGATAGGCACCTATGAGGGCGAGATGAATGTTATCATCCACGCCGGCGGCGGCAATGTTGCTGCGGAGGTTTTCCCGGAGGCGACGGTGATTACCATCAGCGACCACGGCCCCGGTATTCCTGATATCAATAAGGCGCTGCAGGAGGGCTGGTCTACGGCTCCCGATTATGTGCGCCAGATGGGCTTCGGCGCCGGTATGGGCCTGCCGAATATGGTGAAATGCTCGGATAAGTTTGATATTCAGTCAAAGGTGGGCGAGGGTACGACTATTACCATGCGCTTTGAGCACCAAAGTGAAGATTTATAAATAAAGTGAGGTGATACGCATGGCTCCCCAACCAACAACATATTTTCATTCTGTTGCTTTGCAGCGGGAAAAATGTCAGGGCTGCGTATCCTGCGTAAAGCTTTGTCCTACAGAAGCTATCCGCGTGCGTAACGGCAAGGCGGAGATTTTGGGTGACCGCTGCATTGACTGCGGTGCCTGTGCTGCAGGCTGTCCCTATCATGCGTTTAGCGTGCGTACTGACACGCTCGAGGGACTGGCGGACTATGCCTATAACATAGTTCTGCCTGCACCGTCTCTTTATGCGCAGTTCCCGGATAATGTTCCTCTGGAGGATATCTGGCAGGGGCTGCAGAATCTGGGCTTCGACGAAATCTTTGATGTTTCGCTGGCCTCGGAATATATTGCCTGCGAGATAGAGGACTATATCAAAAACTATACAGGCGGCCGTAAGCCGCTGATTTCTGCGACCTGTCCAGCAGTTATGCGCCTGATTCAGGTGAAGTTTCCGGAGCTTATCAAGCAGGTTGTGCCGGTGCTGGCGCCGGTGGAGGCTGCGGCTATCTATATCAAGCGCGAGGCGGCAGCAAGAAGGCAGCTGCCTGGCGAGCTGATTGGCGTCTGGTTTATCTCGCCGTGTCCGTCGAAGGAGACGAATATCCGTCAGTCCGTCGATGTGCAGCATACAGAGCTGACGGGCAGCTTCAGTCTGTCGGAGATTTACGGACTGCTGCTGAAGAATCTTGGCGGCACGCATGAGCTGAACGTGCGCACCGGCTCCTCCTATGGCTTGAGCTGGGGGGCGTATGGCGGCGAAATCACGAGTGCGGGCCTTAGTAATGCGCTGGCAGTACATGGTATCGACAATGTGTATGAGATGCTGGAGCAGATTTCTATGAATAAAATGCCGCAGCTTGATTACGTGGAGTGCAATGCCTGCAAGGGCGGCTGCTTGGGCGGCTTGCTGGCGGCAGAAAATAAATATGTGGCCGAGTGCAACCTGCGGCGGCGTATTGCCGCTTTGCGCGGACAAGAGCCTGCCGACAGACATGAGGCGATGGCGCGGACGATGGTGCTGGAGGATTTTCCAAAATCTGCGGCTTATCGCAAAAAGCTTGTCGCAAGGCCGATGATGCAGCTTGATGATGATATCATGGAGGCCATGAAAAAGTTTGAACGCATGGAGGAGGTGCTCTGCTCGCTGCCGGGACTGGACTGCGGTGCCTGTGGTGCGCCGAGCTGCCAGGGACTGGCAGAGGATATCGTGCAGGGCAAGGCCCACGAGATAGACTGTATCTTCAAGCTGCGTGCCAGCGTACACAAGCTCTCACAGGGTATGCTGGAGCTGGCAAAGCAGATACCTATTTACCATGAACCAAAGGATTTGAATAAAATGGAGGATGATGACCATGAAGGTTAAAGAAATGATTGAAAAACTGAATTTAACACTGCTGACGAAGGATGTAAGCGAGGATGCTCTTTATGCAGAGGTTGAGGGCGGCTATGCTTCCGACCTGCTGAGCAATGCTATGGGACAGGCACAGCCAGGCATGGTC
>JAIHZV010000113.1 GCA_022718015.1 Phascolarctobacterium sp.
ATTTAATGAAGTTGCTTATATAGTCCCTATTTTTAAGATATCTCAAGCGTCGATGGAAAGACTTTATGAGTTTTTTAGTGTTAAAAATGAAAATATTATTAATGGCAACCGAGTGAAGAGTATAGAAAGCATAGAATTTAAAAATGTTACGTTTTCTTATGATAATAAAAATATACTTAGTAATGTAAGCTTTAAGTTGTTAAAAAACAAAGTGAATGCTTTGGTTGGTGTTAGTGGAGCAGGAAAATCTACAATAATCGGTATGCTAATGGGATATATAAAGCCAGATTGTGGAGAAATCCTTGTTAATGGAAAAAATTTTAATTTGTATAGGATTCAAGATATAAGAGATAAAATTTCTGTTTTATCTCAAGAACCGATAATTTTCGAAAGGACGATGAAAGAAAATATTGCTTATAATTGTAGTAGTCAAGTTGAATTTCAATCTAAATATGATTCAATAGTACAAGCCGCTTATTTAAATACTATAGTCGATAGACTGGATTATGGTGTTAATACAATATTAAAAAATAATGGAGGTAACTTGTCTGGAGGGGAACGACAAAGGGTATGTTTAGCTAGAGAATTATATAAGGATTCTTCTGTATACGTCTTTGATGAAGCAACTTCAGCGTTAGATGCAATTTCAGAAAATATAGTTATGAACAATATAAAATCTATGTCGAAAAATTATATAGTATTTGTAGTAACTCATAGACTGAAAAATATTAAAACAGCGGACATGATATATGTTTTAGATAATGGTCGGATAACAGAAAATGGAAAACATGAAGAATTAATAAATAATAAAATGCTATATTACTCATTATACAAACAACAATCATGAAAGGAATATAAAAATGCAGTATATAAAATATTCTAACATTGATATATCTACCTATGGCGACATATATGTAGTTAGTATAGGAAATGATGCTGATGGATTATTTTCTGTTTCTGAATCAGCAGCCATTTTACTAAGAAAATTAGATGAAGTGAAAACTTATGATAAATTAGTGCGAGAAATATTGTTAAATTATAATATAGATGAATCCATTATTCGAAAGAATCTAAATGATTTTTTGAAGCAGATGATTGATTTAAAAATAATAAAACAATTTTAAGGAGATGCTTAACCATGAAGAAATTTCTCGTAATTCCTTCTCTTTGTGCTTTGCTTTTGAGTGCAGGCTTGGCAGAGCAGGCTGCTTTTGCTGCCGAAAACGTGCCTGCGCAGGAAAAGCAGCAGGTTGTGCTGCCGCCGGACGGCAAAATGCCGCCCCTGCTGAAGGATGGCAAGCGTCAGCCGTTGCCGCCGCGTATGCGTCGTCCGCAGCTGTCTAATACAGAGGCTGCTGCCAAATTGCAGGAGGCCTATGGCTATCGTTATTCGGAGATGCTGCGTCTGCTGAATAATGGGCACAGCTATGGCGAGATGAATACAGCTTGTCTGTATGCTTATCTTTCTGGTGCGCCTGTAGAAAAGGTGCTGCAGCTACGCCAGCCTGCGACCTGGGGCCGCGTAAGAGTGCAGCTTGGGCTGACGCCGAAGGTTTATGCTGAAAGGTATATGCAGTATCAGGCAAGCTATCTGCCTGCTGACAGCAGCGTTGACAGAACGACAGCTTTGCAATATTTGCAGCAGGGTTATCCGCTCAGCGATATTTTGCAGGCTGGCAAGTTAGCAAAGGAGTGCGGCAAAACTTTGGCACAGATACTGCCTATGCGCACGGTTACCTGTGATTGGGAGCAGGTTAAGGAAATGCTAGGTTTGCAGCAGGAAAATAAACAGGACAAACCTTTTGCCTTCAGAGGTCGTGGTCAGCGCAGCGGTGCCGGTTTTGCCGGTCTGCATACGCGCGATATGACGAAGGAGCGTGCTGTACGTATTTTCCATAACGATTATCTTTTTGCTGAAGAAGAGCTGGGCAGTTTATATGATAAGTATGGCTTTAATGCTGCAGAGGATATTTGTTTGCACGCTTATATGGCGAAAAAGCCGCTGGCAGAAATTGAGAGTCTGCGTGATAAATATTCCTGGGAGCGCATGAAGTATGTGCTGGGATTGACGCCGGAGGTTTATTTTGAGCGCTGCGTGGATTATCAGGCTCGTCGTCTTGCTGAACGCATGGATATTCCCCGTAAGGTGACGAAGAAGTATATGCATTTGGGGTATGCGATGCACCATATCAACAGTGCTTATCTTTTGGCGCAGAAGGCTGGACTGGACATCAGCAAGGTTATTGATTTGAAAACGCCGAAGAACAGCTGGAGCGATGTAGCTGCGAAGATTGGCGTGAGCGAGGCTGACTGTCAGGCTATGAAGGATAAAATCAGTAAGGATTTTGGGAGGCACGCATGAAAAGGATAGCTATTTTACGCTGCTTACAATCTAATGATGTTTGTACCGGGGCAGCCTGTATGCAGGCCTTGCATAAGAAAACAGGCGCCTTTGCTATGTATGGCGATGAGCCGCTGGAGCTGGAAGCTTTTTGGAGCTGCAATGGCTGCGGCGACTGCAAGCTGAAGAATCAGGCGGGCATAGAGGAAAAGCTTGCGCGTATTGCGAGCCTGCAGGTTGATGCTGTGCATGTGGGCGTATGCACGAAGCACCGTAATGATATGGGCGAGAAGGTGACGTGCAGAAAGATTGTGGAAATCTGTGAGCGTTTGCGTGCAGGCGGCATCAAAATTGTCGACGGCACGCACTGAGTAAATTGCAATTGAATTAATCCGAAATAAAATAAGCCTCCCTCCGGAGTTAGACGAAAATCTAATTCCGAAGGGAGGCTTTTGTGTCTTTACAGCACTTATTTTACAGCTTATTCTTCTTCTGCAATTTTGCCTTTGAGGTCATGGTCGGTCATAGCGCAAACGCAGGAGTCAGACCAAACGTTTTCTGCGGTTTCAACCATGTCGATAATGGTGTAAATCGGCAGGATGATACCCATGATACCGATAGGAGCGCCGATGCCGCTCATCAGGGACAGGGTGAGGAAGTAGCAGCCCATAGGTACGCCAGCGTTACCAACAGCAGCAAGTACGGATACCAGCAGCCAGGTCAGCATGGTGGTCAGGGACAGCTCAAAGCCTGCATTCTGCATAACGAAGATAGAGGTAATCAGGATGAAGGCAGCACAGCCGTTCATGTTGATGGTGGTGCAGATAGGCAGTACAAAGCGGGAAACAGCTTTGTTAACCTTCAGGTTCTGCTCAGCAGAAGCCATGGTTACAGGCAGGGTGCCTGCGGAGCTCTTGGTGAACAGTGCAACTGCGATTGCCGGAGACATTTTTTTGAAAACGTCAATCGGGTTCAGGCCTCTTGCCAGCAGGAAGAGAGGCAGAATGATGAAGAATTGTACGCAGTTGCTGGCCATGATAACCAGAGTGTATTTGCCCAGTGCGCCAACGATTACGCCGGCTTCAATCTGTGCGGAGAGCTGACCAGCGAAGGCCAGAATGCCGAGCGGCAGTACGTACAGCAGCGCTTTGATCAGGGTGAACAGCAGCTCTTGGAAGCCGATGATGCCCTTAAGCAGCATTTCTCTATTCTCAGTTTTAGGCATAAATGCCAGGCCTAAGCCCATAGCAGCAGCGATGAGCATTACGGAAAGCACGTTGCCTGCCAGGAACGGCTGCAACATGTTATTAGGAATAACATTTAAAATATGGTCATAGTAGCTTAATTTGCCAAGATTTTGCGGAACGTTGGACAGGCCGCCGCCAACTACCTCTGCAGGCAGGTTGCCGGGAGCTACCCAAAGATAAATAGCAAGACCGATGCCTGCTGCACAAACAGTAGTCAAGAAGGTGTAGACTACGGCGTGAGCAAAAATTTGGCCGGTTTCTTTTTTGCTTCCCAGCGCAGCCAGCGTAGTAATTACGGCTAAGGCGATGGTGGGTACGGCGATGAATTGGAAGAGACGGGTGTAAACGGTCGCGATGAAGTTGAATAACTCATTCAGGGGTTGGATTCCCATGTAACCCAGTACGGCACCGACTACCAACGCGCCCATCCATAGGACAAATTGGCTTTTGTTGTTTTGTGATTTGTTTTGATTCATCACTTTTTGTGCTAAATCTTTCACATCTGCATTTTGCTGCATTGATATCCCTCCTAAAATAGGTACTGCCAGAGTTTTCTAAATTCTAGCAGTATTTTGCTAGGCAGCTGTTCAGCATACCTAAAAGCATTATAACATTTTCTGAAAGATATGTAAATTGCTATTTTGTAGAAAAAAATAATATTTGCAGTTTATTGCTTCATTCTGCTTAGCTTAAGGGAGTTTTCCGCAGCTTTTATGTTGCTTTTGCCAGTATACGCTTTTTATTTCTTCGGACTCTGATTAAGTTAACTCTTTGCTAGTAAGATCAGCTTTAGAGATAAAATGTACCGCCAAGTATAGACTGATAAGGCTGAAAGAACACATTAAACCTAATGATTGCCAATTGTAGATGCTGAAAGCAACTTCTCTTATTGCTTGTAATTGATACGTTAGCGGATTGATAGTGGCTAAAATTTGAATAAAAAAGGGAGCATCAACAAGAACATAAAATGATGGTGCGCTAAACGACAATGGCATAATGAGAAATGTGAGTAACAAATCTCTTGTTTGATAGCTATTTATACCGATAGTTAGTAATGTTCCTACGCTTAACCAGAAAATCATACTTATCAAACCGATGAAGATAACTAGTATAAAATTAAGTAATGCCAACTTTAAATTGAATATTAATACTAGTATACCGAAGACTGCGGATTGAATTAAGTATCCTAGTATAGAACTTGTACTGACAACTAAGATATATGCTAGTGGGTGCAGACCGTTTTGCATTTTTAAAGCAAAAAAGCCATATCTTCTATCTACAGTCATACGATAGATTAGACGAGACATTTGTCCGATAATACTCATAGATATAAGACCGAGCAAGGCATATTCTTTGTAACCTACTTCAATGCCTAGGAAATTTATATTGCCGACAGTTCTTGAAAGTGCGGTGACAATAAATATGAAATAAATTAATGGTGATAGCATTTGCGCTACTAATGTAGCACGAGTTTTAAAAAAAACATTTGTTTCCAATTTTATTAAT
>JAIHZV010000114.1 GCA_022718015.1 Phascolarctobacterium sp.
ATCCGGAAGTTGGTGCAGACATCATCAAAACCAAGAAAATCACCGATGAGAACGAAGAAGCTCTGAAGAAAGCTATCGCCGAGTTCAAGGATACCTTTGTTAGTGAAGGTAGGTGATTAACTAATGGCTACTGCACGCGAGATTCATCGCCACATGAAAAGCGTAGGTAACATTGGCAAAATCACGAAGGCTATGAAAATGGTTGCTGCTGCCCGCCTCAGAAGAGCGCAGGAAAAAGCTGCAGCAAGCCGTCCGTATGCCATCAAGATTAAAGAAGTGTTATCCAGCGTTGTGAGCGATCCGAGCATCCTTGCAGGCTTAAGTGCCAAAAAACACCCGCTGCTTCAACATCGTGATGTTAAAAAAGTTGGTTATCTGGTGCTCGCCTCTGATAAAGGTCTGGCAGGCGCTTATAGTTCCAACGCTTTGAAAAAAGCTGTTGCGGAGATTTCTGAATGTGAGCATGACGTAGTCATTATCACCAGCGGCCGTAAGGCTAGGGATTTCTTCCAACGCCGCGGCTATAAAGTGCTGAGCAGCCACTTCGGCTACTCCGACAGACCGACTTACGCAAATGCAGTAGAAATTGCTCAGGATGCAATTAAACAATTTGCTGACGAGCATTTCGACGAGCTGCATATTGTGTTTACACTTTTCAAAACTGCTCTGTCCCAAATTCCTACCAGCGACAAGATTCTGCCGGTAGAGCCTCCTGCAAAGGAGAAGGGCAAAGCTAGTGCAAGCTTTATTTTCGAGCCTGATGAAGACGAAACTCTGCAGGTACTTGCACCTAAGTATCTGGAAACTGTAGTTTACGCCGCACTGGTACAATCTGCTGCCAGTGAGTTGGGTTCTCGTATGACTGCTATGAGCTCTGCTACCGATAACGCAGGCAAGCTGGTACAAAACCTGGAGCTGTCCTATAACAAGGCACGTCAGGCTTCCATTACCCGCGAGCTGAACGAAATCGTTGGCGGCGTAGAAGCTCTGAAGCAGGCACAAAACTAATTAGATATTTCGTAGGGAGGCTAAAACCTTGAATACAGGTAGAATCGTACAAGTTGTAGGCCCTGTTATCGACGTAGAGTTTCCTCCTAAAAGCATGCCTGCTATCCTCAACGCACTGCACATTGATGGCACCACCGATGAGGGTAAAGTAAAAATCCACCTGACCGCAGAAGTTATGCAGCACATCGGCAATAACATTGTCCGCGCTGTTGCTATGAGCTCCACCGACGGTCTGGTTCGTGGCATGGAAGTTGTTGATACCGGCGCTCCTATCAGCGTTCCGGTTGGTCCTGGCGTACTGGGCCGTATCTTCAACGTTTTAGGTGAAACTGTAGACCATGATGACACTCCGGTTGAAGCAGCTGATCACTGGCCTATTCATAGACCGGCACCGAGCTTTGACCAACAGGCTACAGCTACTAAAATTTTGGAAACCGGCATTAAAGTCGTTGACCTTATCGCTCCGTATGCAATGGGCGGTAAAATCGGTCTGTTCGGCGGTGCTGGCGTAGGTAAAACCGTTATTATTATGGAGCTGATCCATAACATTGCAACTGCTCACGGCGGCTATTCCGTATTCGCAGGCGTTGGCGAACGTACTCGTGAAGGCAACGACCTGTGGGGCGAAATGAAAGAGTCTGGCGTTATCAACAAGACTGCTCTTGTATACGGCCAGATGAACGAGCCTCCTGGAGCACGTATGCGTGTTGGTCTGACCGGTCTGACCATGGCGGAATATTTCCGTGATGTTGGCGGCCAGGACGTACTGCTCTTTATCGATAACATTTTCCGTTTCATTCAGGCTGGTTCCGAAGTATCCGCATTGCTCGGCCGTATGCCTTCCGCAGTAGGTTACCAACCTACCCTGGCAAACGACATCGGCGCACTGCAAGAGCGTATTACCTCCACCAAGACTGGTTCTATCACATCCGTACAGGCTGTATACGTACCTGCGGATGACTTGACTGACCCGGCTCCGGCAGGCACCTTCGCTCACTTGGATGCAACCACCGTATTGTCTCGTCAAATCGCAGAGCTTGGTATTTATCCGGCAGTTGACCCGCTCGACTCCACCAGCCGTATCCTCGATCCGCTGGTAATCGGCGAAGAGCATTATCATGTTGCTCGTGGCGTACAGGCTATCCTGCAACGTTACAAAGAATTGCAAGATATCATCGCAATTCTGGGTATGGAAGAATTGAGCGAGGAAGACAAAGTTACTGTTGCTCGTGCTCGTAAAATTCAGAAGTTCCTCAGCCAGGCATTCTTCGTTGCTGAACAATTCACCGGCACCCCCGGTCAATATGTTCCTCTGAAGGAAACCATCCGCGGCTTCAAAGAAATCCTCGAAGGCAAGCATGATGACCTGCCGGAAGGCGCTTTCTACATGGTTGGTACCATTGATGACGCTGTTGCCAAGGCTGCAACTATGAAGGATTAATAGATGGCTACTCCGTTTTCTTTTGAAATTGTCACGCCGGATAAGATGCTGTTCGCTTCTGAAGAAGTAACTTATGTGGGTTTCCGTGCTTTGTCCGGTAATCTGGGCCTCAAAGCTAGACATATGCCTATCATTGCGACCATGGATATTGCGCCGATGAAGCTTGAGTTCACCGACGGCAGCGTTAAGGAATTTGCTGTTTGTGGCGGCTTTCTGGAAATGAAAGACAATAAATGCACTGTTTTGGCAACTATTGCTGAAGCTGATGCAGATATTGATACCGCTCGTGCAGCAGCAGCTAAAGAACGTGCAGAGCAACGTCTTGCTTCTAAGAGCGAAGACATTGATACTGTTCGTGCCGAAAACGCACTGAAGAGAGCTATGGCCCGCTTACGCGCTACTCACAAGCTGTAATAAGCATTGCGACAATGCCAAAAAAATTACCCCCGTCCGTCAGGACGGGGGTTTTTGCATAGAAGGGAGCAGCTTCGCTATCATGATTTTGCAGACTATGGATATAAAATATATTCTTCAGCATATTTTGCCGTCGCCGGAAATGCTGGGTATTACTTGCGCATATATAGAAAGCGAGACAGTGCGCTATAAGCAATATGGCAGCTATGATGCTGTTGCCGTGCAGCGTGAGGGCGTACGCCTGCTGGAGTTATTAGATGAGGTTGAGCAAACGCAGGACGCAAGGCTTTGGCGCAAATGGCAGAGCAGGTATCAGGCATGGCAGAAAAAGCTGACACAAATAAAATTTAAGGCGCTGCTGCATGGGGAATATAACGAAGCAGGAAATATTATTCTATATGTAAAAGCTCTGCGTGAGGAATGTACAACGAACGCTTTCGCTTATACTGCTTATTATCAGTCTGTCCTGGTGCATGAGCGTCTGCATTATCTGCATCATGAGGCTGTTTTGCAAAGGTTTGCTGTCATTGCTTCTGCTACACAAAGCGCGGAGTATAAAAAAGCGCAGGCCTATTGGTTTGGCGCTGGGGCTGACGCTGCCTGCGTGCGTACAGTGAAGGAAACGCTGGCGGAGTTTGGGCGTTTTCTGTGGTGTAGGGAGCAGGGTTATACTGAATTAGCAGAGCTGGCTGTACAGAATTTATCAGGAGTGCGTGCATATTATCCTACATATCCGTATGCAGGGATGCGAGGCTTTTGCGCGTTGTACGAAAAAAATCCCACTAGTGCAGTGAGCGCGTGGGAGGAGTTGTGGCAGGCTTCGCTTACGAGTTGGCAGGAAGCATACAGACTCATAAAGCTGCATAAGCCACAAAATAAGCCATTTTAGTACTTGCATATAAATATAAAAAATCCCCAAAGCCTGAAAACGGCTTGGGGATTGGTTTTTCGTGGAGCGGATAACGAGATTCGAACTCGCGACACATAGCTTGGGAAGCTATTGTTCTACCACTGAACTATATCCGCAATATGTATTACCAATTTATTATATAACAAATCATCAGAAGGGGCAAGGGGAAAGCGCTCAGGCCGCGCAAAAAAAAATTTTCAAAAACACGAAGAATACTGTATACAAAATACAAAAAGGTGCTATAATAGGGGTAGAGAAAAAAGCTCCTGGCTGTGAGTAGTGACAGCCGCAGTTAGTAAAGTAAAAGAGACAAAACATGTGGAGGTGAGTGACTATGTTTAGTGCCGCTGGTGTTAGCTTAGTTTTCTTAGGCGCCCTGACTGTTATGTGCCTTTTTGAATAATTGTAATGAGGGAAAACGCTTCTGCTATAAGCATTGCTTGCAGCAGAAGCGTTTTTGTTATGCAGATATAAAATTTATTTTTGCGTGGAAGGCTTATACTGGTCTAACAGATGGTTGATAAGCTCCGCTGTCAGCTCCTCCTCGCTATAGAGAGGGATACCGGCTTGCGCCAGCGCTGCGGCTGCTACGCCCTGACCTGCGAGCTTGCAGCCGCTGAAGCTGCCGTCATAGATGGCGTGCGTACCGCAGGAGGGACTGCGTTCCTTTAAAATAGCAGCGGTTATCGACTGCGTGCGCGTGATTTGCAGAGCCTCCTGCGCACCGGCGCAATAGGCCTCCGTAACGTCCTGCCCGATATTATTGATAACCTTGGCAGTGCCCTGCCAGACGCCGCTGCCGCCGCCAGCGCCCTGAATTTCCGCAGGCGGGCGGGGTGTAGGCAGGCCGCCTGCGCATTCCGGACAGATGGGCACAAGGTGCTTGCGTACCTCCGGCGCTGTCAAAAGCTCCTGAGCGCAGCCATCGCCCTTATAGCGTACAAGCTGACCAAGCAGGCAGGCGCTGACGAGAATCATTGCGCTACCCCCTTGCGGTTGCTGTCGTCCCAGTCCACGAGATCCTTGATAACCTCGGAGGCGATAATCAGGCCTGCTACCGAGGGGCAGAAGGCATTGCTGCCCGGAAGGGCGCGGCGCTTCGGTGCTTCGGCATGACATTCCTCCTTGAGCTCGTCGACCTGCAGCAGTGGCAGCTCCTTGGAATAAACGACCTTGAGCTTTTTGATATGATGCTTTTTCATGGCCTGACGCATGACGCGTGCCAACGGATCAATGCTGGTTTTATAGATATCCGCAACCTCGAACATTGCCGGATTAACCTTGTTGCCTGCGCCCAT
>JAIHZV010000115.1 GCA_022718015.1 Phascolarctobacterium sp.
ATTGATATGCTCGACCGTGGTATGCCTATCGCCGAGCCCACTATGAAGCAGAGCTATAGTGGCAAATTTGTGGTTCGAGTACCCAAAACACTGCACCGTATGCTTGCTGAGAAGGCTGAAAGTGAAGGCATTAGCCTTAATCAATTTGTCAATAACTCCCTCGCTTTTGTTGTAGGGCAAAAATTAGCACATTAAGTTACTTTCTATCTCTTGCTTACGTAAACTTATTCGATGCACTATTTTTAAACAACGCTGCACATTTACTGAAGTATACTTTAGTAAATCGTACTTGAGTAAATTGCATAGTGATGCTATAATAAACAATCCCCTCTGTCACCACTGCTTTATACAGTAGCATACAGAGGGGATTTTATTATATCATCTAAAATTCACTGCGTAAATTAGGATCTTTTCTTCAGCTCGTCGAACATCAGCGGGTTGAGCACATGGATGTAGGTGCCCTTCATGCCCAGAGATTTGGTTTCGAGCAGGCCTGCGCTTTCAAATTTGCGCAGAGCGTTAACGATAACGGAACGAGTGATGCCCACACGGTCGGCAATCTTGGATGCAACCAGCAGACCTTCGCTGCCGTTCAGCTCAGCCATGATGTTCACGATAGCCTCCAGCTCGGAGTAAGACAGAGTGTTGAAGGCAACCTGTACCATAGCCTTTTGACGTGCTTCTTCAGCAATAACAATGGAACGCTCATGCAGAATTTCAACACCCAGAACGGTTGCAGCATATTCAGCCAGCAGCAGATCCTCATCGGTAAAGCTGTCATCATATTTAGCAACAATCAAAGTACCAATACGCTCGCCGTTGCCATAAATCGGCACGATGGTGGTCATTTTGCCCTTGAAAATGCATTTAGTGTCAGCTACGAAGGAGCAGTTCTGATCCTGATGCGGAATGTTCGGCAGAGTATCCTTCACGCCCATGATGAATGCCAGATAATCCTCCGGCAAGCGCATATCTGTAAGCACTTGTTCACGCATAGTGTCGCATTCAAATTCATGAATCAGCGCATAACCCTTGATGTGACCGTCACGATCAGCAATATAGGTGTTGGCTTGGATAACGTCGCACAGCAGCTTAGCAATAGCGTTGTACTCTACATTGTCACCCTTTTGCAGTAATTTGTTAATTTTTCTTGTTTTTTCTAATAACTCCACGAGAACCCCTCCTTTAATTTTTTCGCGTATTTACGCACGTGGATGATTTTGTTTATAAATGGCAGCAATACGCTCACTGGTTATGTGCGTATAAATCTGCGTCGTTGACAAATTAGCATGTCCTAAAAGCTCCTGCACGGAACGCAAATCAGCGCCATGCTCCAGCAGATGTGTCGCGAACGTGTGGCGAATCGTATGCGGGCTGACATGCTTATGCAAGGCCAGCATATTGATGTACTTTTCCAAAATACGCCGCACGCTTCTGTCGGTCAGCGCACCGCCGCGGTTATTGACAAAGATGAAGTCATGTTCCTGCTGATATTTGCTCATGAGCAGCTTACGTGTAAGATAATATTGCTGCAAGGCAGCACAGCAGGTATGTCCTATGGGAACGAGGCGTTCCTTATCGCCCTTGCCTAAAAGCATGACGAAGCGGTTGCCGATATCGACACGCTCCAGCGTCAGGCCAACAAGCTCAGATACGCGGCAGCCTGTTGCATACAGCATTTCCAGTACGGCTCTGTCGCGGATGCCGAGCGGCTTGCTGTCAGGTAGTTCCAGCAGCTCTGAAATTTCGATTTCGTCCAAGAAGGACGGCAGCTTTTTATCAAGCTTTGGTGAATGGATTTTTACTAACGGACTATATTCCAGCACGTTCTCACGCACCAGATACTTATAAAAGGAACGCAGCGCAGAAATTCTTCTGGCAATCGTCCTTCTGGCATACTGCTTTTTGTTCAGGTCACTGAGATACGCCCTGACATCAAGCGCATTGACCTGCTCCCACAAAAAGGCTTTGTCCTTATACTCACGCATAAAAACCGTAAAGGCAGCCAAATCCTTTTCGTAGCTCGTCAGCGTATGCTCAGAGCAATCCTTTTCAACCTTAAGATAGGTCAAAAAATTATGTAAATAATCCGTGCTTTTCTTCATCCTTCTTCACCTAACCATTATTCTACCACTAATATTCGCAAAAATCAAGATAGTAATAATATTACTTTTCGTCATAACTTTCTAATATACTCTGCAGGCTAGAAAAAAAGCAGCGCTTAGGCACTGCTTTTTGAAATTAAGAATCAGAATATTTACTCGCTATATAGTATCGTAGCTAGGATACATTGTCAAGGCAAATTTTCGTCATTTTACACATATTTAACATTAAATTGCGAGATTTGCCAAAAACGCGTCAAGCTGTTCTAAAGCGCGCGCGGCAATCTGCGCATTCTTCTCTTTTTTCTTGCGTATACGCACAGAAAGAGGCTGAATCAAACCGAAGTTAATATTCATCGGCTGGAAGTTTTCGATGGCCGGATTGCTAATATAATTTGCTAAAGAGCCGTGAGCAGTCTCCGCCGGGAAATTCACCCCAGGCAATCCCTTCAGCTCGCGTGCAGCATGCAGGCCGGCCATTAGTCCGGAGGCAGCAGATTCTACGTAACCCTCTACACCGGTCATTTGTCCGGCAAAATAGAAGCGTTTGTTGCGGCGCAGGCGGAAATGGTTATCCAGCAGCTGCGGCGAGTTAAGATAGGTGTTCTTATGCATAACGCCGAAGCGCACGAACTCAGCCTTCTCCAAGCCGGGTATCATGCCAAAAACACGGCGCTGCTCCGGCCATTTCAGATGCGTCTGGAAGCCGACGATGTTGTACAGCGATGCAGCAGCATTGTCCTGACGGAGCTGCACTACTGCATAGGCCTCCTTGCCGTTACGCGGATCAATCAGGCCAACAGGCTTCAACGGGCCGAAGCGCATGGTATCCTCGCCTCTCGCAGCCATTTCCTCAATCGGCATGCAGGCTTCAAATACGTCATGCTCAAAGTCCTTCACCGGAGCGCTTTCTGCATTGCAGAGCGCCTCCCAGAACGCCAGATATTCCTCCTTCGTATAGAAGGGGCAGTTCAGGTAATCAGCGCCGCCCTTGTCATAGCGGGATGCACGATAAACCTTGTCATAATCAAGCGAATCGGCAGCGACAATCGGTGCGGCAGCATCGAAGAAATGGAAATATTCCTCGTGCAGCAGTTCCTTGATGTTGGCGGACAGCGCATCGCTCGTCAGCGGGCCGCTGGCAACGATAACCGTGCCCTCAAGGCTTTCCAAATCTGTAACCTCTTCATATACTACGGTTACGAGCGGATTGCTTTTCACTGCCTCCGTCACGCCTGCAGCGAAGCCGTCGCGGTCAACGGCCAGAGCGCCACCGGCAGGCACCTGATGCTTATCTGCCTGCTGCATGATGAGCGAACCGAGACGGCGCATCTCCTCCTTCAGCAGACCAACAGCGTTCTCAATATTACCGGCACGCAGCGAGTTGCTGCATACCAGCTCGGCAAAATAATCAGTTTTATGAGCAGCGTCACTCTTTACAGGACGCATTTCGTGCAATATTACAGGGATGCCCTGACGCGTAAGCTGATTGACAGCCTCACAGCCAGCCAAACCAGCTCCGATTACATGTACGGGAGTTGTTGTCATTATGCTTTCGTACCTTTCTTTGCTGCAGCCGCCTTAGTCGTAGTCTTTTTGGCAGCCGTTTTGCGTGTAGTTGTTTTCGTTTTCTTGGTAGCGGTTTTTGTAGTCGTCGTGGCAGTCGTAGTCTTTGCTGCAGACGGACGTACAGGACGAGCATCGGCGCATTCCGGATTGCTGCAGAACTTCTGCTTTCTGCCGTTGCGCTCTACGTGCTCTACGAGCATACCGCCGCACTTGCCGCAGGTCTCGTTGAGCGGCTTATCCCACGTTGTGAAATCACAATCAGGATATTTTTCGCAGCCGTAGAAGATTTTTCCGGTCTTAGTCTTGCGCTCAATAAGCTCGCCACCGCATTTGGGGCATTTCACGCCAATCTTAACGAGAATCGGCTTAGTATTACGGCAGTCCGGGAAGCCGGGGCACGCAAGGAACTTGCCAAAGCGTCCTTCGCGGATAACCATCATCTTGCCGCATTTGTCACAGGGAACGTCGGAAACCTCCAAGGGAATCTCGACATGCGGAATTTTTTCCTCCGCTACCTTCAAATCCTCAGCGAATGGATCGTAGAAGCTGTGCAGAACAGCCTCCTTCGTCGTCTTATGCTCTGCGATTTCATCGAGGTGAGCCTCCATCTGTGCGGAGAACGGAATGCTGATCAGTCCCTTGAAATATTCCGTCAGCATATCGACGGTCATCAGGCCAAGCTCGGTAATCAGCAGCTTTTTGCCCTCCTTGACCACGTAGCCGCGGTTCAGAATCGTCACGATGGTCGGCGCATAGGTGCTCGGACGGCCTATGCCCTTGTCCTCCAGCTCCTTAATCAGCGTTGCTTCGGTGAAGTGAGCAGGCGGCTCGGTGAAGTGCTGCTCTGCGGGCAGCAGCTTGTGCAGCACGATTTTCGTATCCGGCTCGATATAAGGAACAGTCTTGTCCTTCTCCTCATCGGCAAATTTGCCTGCCAGCTGCAGCCAGCCGGGGAACTTCATAATCGAGCCTGTTGCACGCAGCTGATAATCACCTGCGCCAATCGTCAGCGTGGTCACGTCATATACGGCATCAGCCATCTGGCTGGCAACAGCACGGTTCCAGATGAGCGTATACAGGCGCAGCTGGTCCTTGTTCAGATATTGCATCATCTCCTGCGGCGTGCGCTCAATGCTGGTCGGACGCACTGCCTCATGCGCGTCCTGCGCATTCTTTTTCGTTGTATAGTGGTTAACCTTCGGCGAGCAGAACTCGCTACCAATGTTTTGCTGTATATAAGTGCGGATTTCCTCAATAGCCACATCAGCCAGACGCACGGAGTCCGTTCTCATATAGGTTATCAGGCCGACGGAGCCCTTGCCCAGCGAAACGCCTTCATAAAGCTGC
>JAIHZV010000116.1 GCA_022718015.1 Phascolarctobacterium sp.
CGTTGTGCTGCCGCTGCTGCAAAAATATGATGCCAAGGGCTCGTTCTTTGTTATCAACAAGGATATGGGCGATGAAACGCATATGAATGAGCAGGAAATCAAGGGCCTGATTGACGCAGGCATGGAGCTTGGCTCGCATACGTACAGTCATGGGCCGTTAGGCAAGATTCCTGAAAAATATCTTGTCTGGGAGCTGGATACGTCGCGTTATTGGCTCAAGAAGAAGTTTGACGGCTATATTGTGCGTACCTTGGCTTATCCGAACGGCAGCTATAATCCGACGGTTATTGCTGCGGCCAAGAAATATGGCTTTTATCGTGCGCTGACGGGGCATATCGGTCTGAATACGGCGGCGACCTATCAGGCAGCGCCGATGGAAATGTATCGCGTGACTGTGGCGGACGATGGCAATGGGCTGGAGGGCTTCAAGAAACGTCTGGAGCAGGCGTATTTCTTTGGCTTTTTGCAGACGAAGGGCATAGATATAAATGTCGTGAGAGATATTTTTGTGCAGTAAGAAAAATTCTGGGAGGCAAGCTTGTCTCCCTTTTTCTTTACGCTAAACGCAAAACGAATGTTTAACAATCTTGCGTATGCTTGCTTAAATGTAGTATAATTTTATTAAGAGGATAAGCAAGGGGGCGAGAGCTATATGGGCAGATTCGTTAATCCGGATAATACAACCTTTAAGGCAGCACTTAATACTAAAATTTATGTAGATAAAACAGAATTAATAGAGTTCACTAACAGTTTGATTGGAACAACTGAAAATTTTATTTGCAATAGTCGTCCGCGTCGCTTTGGCAAATCTTATACTGCTAATATGTTGTCGGCATATTATAGCAAAGGATGCGATTCTCTTGAGCTTTTTTGCGGCTTAGCTGTTGAAAAAAGTTCTGCTTATCTTGAATATCTTAATAAATTTGATGTGATACATTTTGATTTACAGTGGTTTTTTTCGAAAGAACACATAGATGAAACTGTTGATTTAATAACCAATACGATAGTAGACGAATTGAAGAAAATATATGAGGATGTACTATCTGCAGATGTAAGAACTATTCCTGATGCGCTTTCGCAAATTAATGCTGCTACCGGAAACCAGTTTGTTATCATAATCGACGAATGGGATATGCTTATCAGGGATGCTTCAAAAAACAAAGCAATTCAAGAAAAGTATATAGATTTTCTGCGGAGATTATTTAAAGGTATAGAGCCTGAAAAATATATAGCCTTGGCGTATATTACAGGTATATTGCCCATAAAAAAATATAATACGCAGTCTGCATTGAATAATTTTAATGAGTATACTATGCTTGACCCAGGGCATTTAGCTTCATATATTGGCTTTACGGAGAGTGAGGTTAAAATATTATGCGATGAGTATCATAAAGATTTTATGGAAGTCAAGCGGTGGTATGACGGATATCAGCTTGGTGAGTATCATGTATATAATCCGCGTGCTGTTGTAAGCTTAATGACGAGAGGGAATTTTCAAAGCTATTGGACTCAGACTGGTACTTACGAATCAATTTTGCCATTGATTAACATGAATTTTGATGGCTTGCGTTCGGATATTATAGATATGCTGTCAGGAGATTCTGTAACAGTTATTCCGTACTTTTTTCAAAATGATATGGTCAGCTTTAGGGATAAGGATGATGTTTTGACTTTACTAATACATCTTGGTTATTTAGGTTATGACCAGAAGCGTAAGCAAGCTTTTATTCCTAATGAAGAGATACGCTTTGAGTTTGCTATGGCTACTAAATTAAATAAGTGGAGTGAACTGAATAATTTTGAAAAAGAATCGCAAAAATTACTAGATGCTCTTTTAGATGGTGATGAAGCAGCTGTTGCTGATATGCTGGAAAAGATTCATAATCAATATATCTCTATTATTCAATATAATGACGAAAACTCTTTAAGCAGCGTTTTGGCAATAGCCTTTTTGAGTTCGATGGATTATTACTTTAAACCAGTAAGAGAACTGCCTACTGGCAGGGGTTTTGCAGATTTTGTATATATTCCTAAGCCTGAATATAAGGCTGACTACCCTGCTTTAGTGGTAGAGTTGAAATGGAATAAATCTGCAAAGACGGCATTGGCACAAATAAAAGAAAAGCATTATACAGAGTCAATAAAAGAATACACTGGCAACCTTCTGTTAGTTGGTATCAATTATGATAAAAAAACGAAGGTGCATACCTGTTGTATTGAAGAAACGTATAAATGAGCTTTTGGGAGGCAAGCTTGTCTCCCTTTTTCTTTACGCCTATGGTTAACTTAATATAAAAATAGGTTGACAAGAAGGAGAAACTGGCGTATTCTATGAAGTATGAATTGTGACGACTGTCACAAATGCTTTGGAGGCGTGGGATATGCATTTAAAAACAAAAGAACTTATTTTATGCGCATTGTTTATTGCTCTGGTGACTGTTGGTACCTTTATTAAGATTCCGGTGGGTACCGACGTTTATACTCTGCAATTTTTATTTACGCTGCTGGCAGGTCTGCTCTTGGGACCGCGTCTGGGAGCGATTGCTGTTGGCACCTATGTAGTGATGGGACTCGTGGGTATTCCTGTTTTTGCGTCCGGCGGCGGCCCTGGCTATATTGCGCAGCCGACCTTTGGTTATCTGCTTGGCTTCATTGTGCAGGCGTGGGTGAATGGTGCGCTGGTACGCAAGGCGAAGGAAATCAGCTTCCGCTCGCTTATGGAGGCTAATCTTGCAGGCATGGCGGTCGTTTATCTGTTTGGCATGGTGTGGTTCTATGTTGTATCGAATCATATTATCAACGCACCGATTTCTCTTTGGGCGGTTGTCTGGTATTGCGGAATTTTGCAGGTTATTCCGGACGCTATCCTCTGCGTCGGCGCGGCAATGATTGGCTTGCGTGGCTATAAGGCAGGAATTTGGCTGGATGCGAAGAGATAAGTAAATTAATCTGTAAAAAAGCCTTGCCAAATGGCGCAAAAAACGGTAAAATAAATTAAGTAACCATATTATATTTTTGGAGGTAATCGTTATGCGTAAACACATCAAAACTGTTAATAAAGCAATGCTGAACAAAACTCTGCGTACCGGCGGCTGCGGCGAATGCCCGGCTTCCTGCCAATCCGCTTGCAAAACCTCTTGCACCGTTGGCAACCAGGTTTGCGAACACTGCAAATAATATCTAAGCAAAATGCAGCTCCCTGTCTGGTGCAGGGGGCTGTTTTACTATGTATGCTAAAAAGAAAGGTTGGAATACATGCTTATACATAAAATGCGTCTTGATGACAACATGGCTGTGCTGGATATCAACAGCGGTGCCGTGCATCTTGTAGACGATGTTATTTATGATTTACTGGACTATTATGATGGCAGCAACGATGAAGAAGCGCTGGCTGCTTTGAAGGATAAATATAGTGAAGAGGATTTGCGTGATGCTTTGGAGGAAATGCATGGCTTGCAGGACGAGGGCCTGCTTTTCAGCCCTTCCTTCGACGTTCCGCCGACTTTTTCTGAAAAGCCGATTGTAAAATCTCTCTGTCTGCTCGTAACGCATGACTGCAACCTGCGCTGCGGCTATTGCTTTGCTGACACCGGCTCCTTTGGCGGCTGCCGTCAGCTCATGAGCAAGGAAACTGCGGAGAAGGCTATCGAGTTTGCTATTGAGGGCAGTCAAAAGCGCCACAACCTGGAGCTGGATATGTTTGGCGGCGAGCCGCTGATGAACTGGCCTGTTGTTGTGCATATAACTGAATATGTACGTCGTCGTGAAAAAGAAACGGGCAAAAATATCAAGCTGACGCTGACGACTAACGGCACTCTGCTTAATGACGAGAATATCAAATTCCTCAATGACAACCGTGTTATGCTGGTTCTGAGCCTTGACGGCAAGAAGGAAACGCATGATGCTATGCGTCCGTTCCCGAATAAGGCTGGCAGCTATGATGCAGCAGTACGTGGCTTCAAGAAGCTGATTGACAGCCGTGAGGGCAAAAACTATTATCTGCGCGGTACCTATACGCATTTCAGCAAGCATTTCTGCGAGGATGTGCTGGATATGACGAAGGTGGGCAAGGAAATTTCCGTAGAGCCTGTTGTAGGTATTGATGAGCCGTGGGTGCTGACAGAGGAAGACCTGCCGGTTATTTTTGACGAATACGATAAGCTGGCGCGCGTATATCTGGAGCGTCGTCGTGAGGGCAATCCTTTCGACTTCTTCCATTTCAATGTTGCGCTCGACAACGGTCCGTGCGTTGCTAAGCGTTTGGCTGGCTGCGGCGCTGGTCATGAGTATTATTGCATCACTGCTGATGGCGACATTTATCCGTGCCACCAGTTTGTTGGTCGCGAAAAATATAAGATGGGCACCCTGGAGACTGGTGTAATTACACCGGATATGGTGCAGAAGTTCCGTCATACCCATGTTATGACGAAGTCGGAGTGCAGCCAATGCTGGGCTCGCTTCTTCTGCAGCGGTGGCTGTCATGCTAATGCAGATTTAATTAATGGCGATATTACGAAGCCGTATGAGTACGGCTGTCGTCTGCAAAAGAAACGTCTGGAGAATGCAATCATTGTTCAGGCTGTTTTGTCTGCTGAAGCACAGGAAGGCGAGGATCTGCGTCCGCATATCAACAACTTCACTTATGAAAAATAATAGCTGATTTTTTTGTGCGCTCTGTGGCAGCAGAGCGCATTTTTTACGTTTTTTGAGAGAAAAATAGCAAGTTCTTCAGGATTTTTTGAAGAATTTTTGATGCTCATAAAGCGTGTAATTACAATATCTTTTTTGCCAACCTAGCCAAGTGTTTCACGAAAAAAGTGCAAAAAAACCTCAAAAAAGGTGTTGACAATCACAAGACGTGGTGGTATTATATACAAGTCGACGCGATACGGCAACAAAACAAAAGCCAAAATCGTAAGACATGAACCTTGAAAACTGAACATAAACCTAGAAAAAAGCGAATGTGCGGGTCGAGCGTTTTAAACGCAAGACCAAGTCAAATAACTTCTTTT
>JAIHZV010000117.1 GCA_022718015.1 Phascolarctobacterium sp.
ATCATTGACAAGCTGCATGCGCAGGGCTACGAATTTGTAACTATTGAAGAATTAGCAAAGGAGAATCACTGAACATGAAATTAATCGTCGGCCTCGGCAACATTGGCCGTGAATACGAAAACACCCGTCACAACATCGGCTTTATGGTTGTAGACGAGCTTGCGCGTCGTCTTGGAGTCAGCTTCGGCAAGGAGGACCGCAACGCCTTCGCTGCTGAATACCGCGCCCCCGAAAAAATCATCATCATCAAGCCGACCACCTACATGAACCTCAGCGGCATTGCTGCCGGCGCCTATGCCAACTTCTACCACATCGCCCCGGAGGACGTTGCTGTCATTCAGGACGATATGGATATGCCCGTCGGCCAGCTGCGCATCCGTCGCAAGGGCAGCGCAGGCGGTCATAACGGCATCAAATCCATCACCGAGCACCTCGGCACGAGCGAGTTCCCGCGCTTCAAAATCGGCATCGGCCATCCGGCACGCAACAACAAGGCTGTTATCAACCATGTGCTGCACCAGTTCCAGGGCGACGATAAAATCGCCATCGACGAGGCTGTAAACGAAATGGCCAGCGCTCTCGAAGCATGGATCAAGAGCGGCGATATTGAGCAGGTTATGCAGGATTATAATAAAAAGAAGCCGAAAAAGGTAGAAGAGAAGGCTGAATAAATCATCCCACATAAAGAAGGTGCGCTTCATGCTTTACGGCGGTATAAGAATAAACGATACCCAAAGCTGCATTGTTATCCTTGATGAAAGCAACAAGCTCTTCATTCCGCATGACATCATCATCGACAACACAGCTATCGCTATCAAAAACTTCATAAATTCCATGCAGCAAGGTGGCATTGCGCCAGCTGCTATTTGCTTTGCTATCAACCCTGCGCAGGTCAAAAGTTCAGCAGCCTTCAAAAGCTTTACTGAGCTTTTTGCTCAGGCAAGCTATGAGCTGCGCCTAGTTAATATGGCAAATGACAAATACAACCCCATTGTTGTCACCAAAAGCCGCGGTGCTGATGAAACAACAACAGCTTTAGCTTTATATCTGAAAAAGCACTTTTCTGATACAGAAATCTTTCTGAACGCAGACTATCAGCTGATATATTATTATTATGGCACAAACCACTTCTTTTATATCAGCCTTTTCTATATTGCGGTGTTCGGCAACTTCCTGATAAGCTTCCCTATATTTAACTTGTGGAATCTTGCTGCAATCGTAGGCCTCATTGCTAGTCTTGGCATTCCATTGATGCATTCCTATCGCTGTAATAAATTGGCCAAGGCAAAGCATCCTGCCTTTATCCTGAGCAGATATGGCATCCAATATTGTGTCGCTAATAATTATCTTGGCCCAACAAAATTAAAGCAGGCTCTTTTTTATCCTTGGAGCAGCGTCTATAAAATTGAGCAGAATAAGCCTATATTTATGAAACGCCCCAGCTACCTTGATAACAATGTAACCTATCTGCTGTATATCAAGCAGCAACCAACCTTAACGCTTAATTTTTGGGAAATCAATAGCACAGCAGATGAAAACCTCAATATACTCAAGCTTTATAAAGACCTTTTTGGCGAATAAGAAGCGCATATAGCAAAACAGCACCTCACCTGAACAGAAACGTTCGCGTGAGGTGCTTTGTTTTGGTTTACGTAAATAATCATTAAGTGTCATGCTCTCATCGCTTTAACAAGAGAAATAAATTCCTCTTCGCTTTGCGCAAAGCTATACGGAGCATAAACAAAGGAAGATTATCTGTCACCTTATCTATTACCTTTTCTATTACCTTTTACCTACCTAACCATTACTTTCCAGTATCCATTACGCGCCGAACCAACTCTCTCAATCAAGCCGTCTTCTTGCATTCTTTTTAAACGTAAATATATAGTTTTTTGACTTAAAGATAACTTTTTAGCCAATTCAACGTACTTATATCCTGGATCCTCCACAAGCAGCTTTAAGATTTTTAGCGACTTATTATCTAGGTTTTCTATTACCTTTTCTATTACCTTTTCTGTCACCTTAGGCCTAATAGAACGCACAACTAACTCTTCAGGAGCACTAAACATAATCATAATATCTCCGGGGTTAACCGTATACTCCGGCACTGGAACATTGGCATTTTTGCAAGCAGCGCAAATCTTTTCAATACCACGTCCCCAGCTTTCAATAAATCCTGCAAGATAAAATACATGAGCAATGTTAGGATTATAGGGAATCGAAGCATGCTTTTGCATTAAATTATTCAAGGTCCATTTTTCAGGTAAACAGCCACCATTAGCGATATATAATCTATCTTCATATACGCTGATCTGTACAGGCACACCAGATTGGTACTGTTTATGACACAATGCATTTAAGATAGCTTCACGCAAAGCATCCTCAGGCACAAAATAACGTTCAATGCGTTGCATATTTTCATAAGAAATTCTTGCTTTCATATATTTAAGGTATACTAATTCTACAATTTTATCAACCTGCTCTAGCAATGAACCATGTATTTCATCCTGATAAATTAACTCTGCATCCGTTTCAAAGTAACCTATTTTCACATAAGCACCAAGCTGCCATTTTTCTGGATCTTTGCTAAACAAAAGCATTGCTGCATTAGTAAGATAATCACCATTCATCAAATGCAGTTTTTCCATTAACACGGCTTTTGGTTCATCCAGTACGCTCTTATCAATACGACCTTTTTTAGCCGCCAGCTGCTTAAACCTTTCAACCGCATTATCATCGATATCTTGCAGCGAAAAAGCCGGCATAGGTAAATTATCCCATGTAACTCCTCGCTTTCGTAATAAAAAAGCTTCCAATGCCGGTCCGGTAAGAATTTGTCTAGTACTACCACTACGATAGTAATATATACCTTTACATGAAATACCAATAGGATAAGCAGGTACATCAATTTCCAGATATTCCTTGCCTTCTTTTTCAAAAAGGTTAACGCCAACGATAATACCCATAGCATCTCTTATTTTGTTAGGAACATCCTCTAACAACTTACGTGCATTTTGCAAACCAATTACATTGCCTTCATCGTCACAGCCAATATATATTTTGCCACCTTGCGCATTAGCATAACCGCAAATCCATTCCAGATATTCGTCTTTCCACTTGCTTTTCCACTCAGTATTTTGATTTTCTGGCATCTTCTCACCTTCCTGCGTAATTTTATACAACTTGTCAATACTCTTCTTTGCTTAATTTCACCATCCTATTCACTGTAGTTTAGCATTTTTTACACGTTTTTTGCTAAATATATTATACCACAGTAAAGCCCCAACAAGTGTCTATAACAGGAAAAACAAATAGGAAACTGCTCAATATTTGAGCAATCGGAGCACTAATTTACAAAAAACAGCTGTTTGACGCTTACATAAGAAGCACATATAGCAAAACAGCACCTCACCTGAACAGAAACGTTCGAGCGAGGTGCTTTGTTTTGGTTTACGTAAATAATAAGCAAGAATCACGCTCATAACGAAACGCCATTTCTCAGGCTTACAGAGTTTCGTAAACTAATATTTTTTGCTGTCATTCAGATTAAAGTATTCTATGCAATAGCGTTTGGTTCATGACCATGACGCAGCCAAGCACAAGCGCTGATACCAAAAAGGATAACGCCTGCTATGACAAAAAGACTTTGCATCGGTGCATAGGTAGCAATGGCTCCGCCCAGCACAGGCCCTACCATAGAACCAAACTGCTGCGCGCTGAACATAAAGCCAAAAACGCGTCCGCGCTGGTCGGCAGATGTATTGCTGGCCAAAACCGCGCTCAGCGAAGGCTGAATGCCTGCACAGCACAGGCCATAACAAAAATTGCAGACGCAGAACAAAAGCAGTGTTTTCGGCATTGCCGTCAGCGCACTCATCAGACCGGAAAGCAGAGTTGCAGCACACAGCGCTTTATAAAAGCCGTGCTCCTGCCCGAAGCGCCCCCAGCTCGGAGCAGTAATAGCGCTGGCAACACCCACGAGCGAAAAAGCCACGCCGGAAAGAAACATAATATTGCCCTCACCATGGTTCAGCTCTGCCACATAAAGGCTCAAAATCGGCTGAATCAGCAGGATAACCATCTGAGCTACAGCAATATAAAGCAGCGTTTCACGAATTACAGGCTGCTGCAAAAGCTGTACCTGCGGCTTTGCCGCAAGTTTTTTCGGTTCGGCCTTCGGTGGCTCGGGAATACAGAACATAAATACCAGCGTAATAATCGTCAGCAGTCCACCTGCAACGAAGAACGAGGCACGCATGCCAAACAACGTTGCCAGTGAGCCACCGACCAACGGGCCGATGACATTGCCGCAGGTCAAGCCTGCCTGCATAATACCAAGGCTCACGCCCAGCTTTTCCATCGGCACCAGACTTGTAGCAATCGCCAGACAGGCGCTCCACAGTCCTGCAGCAAAGCCCTGCAGCACACGCACGCCGAACATCTGCTCCGGCGTAGTTACTATGCCGCCCAAAAAGTACGACAGCGCCAGGCCTGCGCCCGCACGTACCGCCATCATCTTTTTACCGCGCGTATCAGCCATTTTACCCCAGATAGGCGCCATGATACCGCCAATCAGAAAGGTTATGGAAAAAATCGCGCCGTTCCACATTTTTACATCTTCCGTGCTCACTCCCAGCTCGTTAATCAAATACATTGGCAAAAAGGGAATAAGCATAGTATAGCCTGCGGCCATCAGCACAACATTAGCCGTAAGGATAGCCAAAATAACTTTCCAGTTTTTCATAAAAGTCCACCTCAAAATAAAAACAAAATATACAATAGAAGTTTATTATAACGCTAAGGCCGCTTTAGTGCAAATAAAAATCTAAAATAACAGCCTGCAACAACCGAAAAAAGTTGAACCACATTGCAACCAAAATGCGACCTGCCGCTTGCTTTTCGGGCAAAAGAAAACGCCCAGAAACGTTGTTCCTAGGCGGTTTTTTTATTGGAGCTACTGACGGGATTTGAACCTGCGACCTAC
>JAIHZV010000118.1 GCA_022718015.1 Phascolarctobacterium sp.
ACGAGCACCTTCGTCTTGCCGCTGCCTGCGCCTGCAGAAACAGCCACGTTGCAGTCAATCGTCTCTATCGCCTGCTTCTGCTCATCTGTATATTGCACAGCCTTATTCTTCTCCTCACTCATCGCTGCCACTTCCTTCCTCCTGCGCCACCAGATTCAGCTCCTGCTTGCGGCAGATACCGCTGAGCTGGCAATACGCATCGCATTTCTTCGGGTTCACAGGGAACGCACCTGCATAAATGCTTTCTATATAATTACGGATTAAATTCTCGCAGAATTCCTTGAAGCTGTCCCAAGGCAGCTTTTCTATCCTGCTGTTTTTATACTGCTTCTCCATCGCCGCATTGCCGCAGCTGCCAAAAAGCTGGATGCTGCTGCGTTCGCTGTCCTTGAGCACGAAATAGCAGCCGCCTGCCGCCCTTTTGCCGCCTGCATACATCGCCGCAGCCGCCAGCAGATAAACAGGCAGCTGGATATCCAGTCCCTTTTGCACATCAGCACCGGCAGGAGCCTTACTGCGCTTGTAATCAGTTATAAAAATGCTCTCGCCATCGCTGTCGATTCTGTCGATGCGTCCGGTCAGACGCACGCTCTTGCCGCTGGTAAGCTGCATTTCATACGGCTTGCCGTTCTGCGAGCTGAAATCCCATTCCACGGCAGCAGGCGTAAAGCCGTTCCACTCCGCCCTGTCGGCATATTCAAAGGCCAGCCAGCGCTGCAAAAGCTGCAAAAGGCGCGGCTGCTCTGCCTGCCACAGCGCATTATCGACAATCCTGTCCTGCGCGACAAACTCGGTGCAGACAGCGTCAAAGGTCTGCTCCAGCTCCGCACGCAAGGCAGCCAGCTCCTCCGCGCACAGACTTCTGCCAAGGCGCGGCGCAAAGAAACGCGCCATCACCTCATGCAGCAGCGAGCCCTCGTCCGCAGGCTCCACCTCGTCCTCCTTCGCGGCGAACTGCTGCTGCTTCCACACATACTCGCCCAAATAGCGGAACGGACATTGCGCATACAGCTCCAGCCTGCTCGGACTGAACAGCGAGCCGACACTTTGCTGTACACGCTGACGCAGCGCTTCGTCCGCCAGCACGCCGTTATAAACGCTCTCGGGCTGTGCATGGCGCAGGGCGTCAGCCTGCGCCGCAGCCAGCGTCAGCCTGCCCAGCTCGCGCTGCGCTGCTGCGTCAGCAGCATGAGCAGCACGGCCTGCAGCGCTGCCAATCTGTTGCGCCAGCCAGCCGCTGTCGACAGTCTCGCCCTTGCGCTCCACCTCCTGCGGAGAAGCACAGGGCTGCACCGGAGCAGACTGCGCCTCCAGATTCGTGAACAGCTTCTGCACCGCGTGCACATACACGCTCTCGTCGTGCTCCGCCTCCTCCGTCCAGGAAAGCACCAGCCTTTGCTGCGCCGCCGTCACCGTCTGCGCAAAGAAGCACGCATCCTCCGCGTAGGACTGCGCCGTCGTCGGCAAAATCACATCAGCAGCCGACAGCTCGCTGCGCTCCTTATCGTTATAAATCCAGTTCTCATTCTTCGCCTGCGGAAACTCGCCGTCACGCAGGCCCATAATATATACATGGTCAAAGCTCAGGCCGGGGACGTTGATAACCGAGGTAATCAGCACGCCGTCCTGCCGCCCATGCTTAAGCACGATTTCCGTCTGCAGCAGCGCCTCCTGCCACAGCTTGCGGAAATCCTGTAGTGTAATCTTGTCATGCTCGCGGCCACAGCGCTTATAGTCACGCTCCAGCTGCTGCAAAAGGCGCACGAGGGCATCGCGAGTGCGCAGGCAGGCAGCCACAGCGTCCAGCGGCAGTGCGCCCTGCTTGCACGCCAGGCCCAGCCTCTGCTCCAGCTGCAGCGCCTGCAGCAAAGCCGCCAGCTGCTGCGTATAGCTCGACAGCGGCGCACGCTTGCTCTTCGCCTGCTCCATATCGCTGATGAATTCGTCCAGACGCGACCACAGCTCGTCCTCTGCCAAAGCAGCGTGCGCAGCCTGCTGCGCAGCGCTGCGGCGCTTGAAGTATTTCTTCTGGCGCAGCTCCGCTGCACCCTCGATATCCGCCGCGACTAAAAGCGGCAGCAGCTCGCTCGAAAGCAGCGCAAAATACGCCTCTGCCCCCTCATGGCTATCGCTCACGCTGTCCAAAAGCAGCTGCAGCAGCTCCACCAAGGGCTGTGCTGCCAGCGCCGAGGTCTGCGGCAGGCTGATGGGCAGGCCATATTCGTCGGCCAAACGCCGCAGTCCTGCATAGCTGTTCAAGTCGCGCACTGCCACCAAAACCTTCTGCGCCGCCACACCGGAGCGCAGCAGCTGCTTCACGTCGGCCAGCACCCAGCGCAGCTCGGCCTCACGGCTGCCAAACTTATACAGCTTGACGTTCTCCGCCGCCACAGGCGCAGCATTAGCACCCAGATGGCGCAGCTGCTCTATATCCGCAGGCAGTGCAGCCTGCGTCAGCTCTTCTTTTTTCAGCACGCGCTCCTCAACGGCAATCTGCACGCGCTCCTGCTTATTATCATCCTTATTATGTTGGCGAAAGCCCTCCAGCAGCCAGGTGTAGCTGCTCTGCGTCGCCGAAAAATACTTGTCGCGTTCATTGCCGTCGCCAGCCTTGCCCACAGGCTCATACACCATGCCGACCTTAATCTCACAGTATTGCGCCAGCGCACGGATGAAGTCCACCTGCAGCCTGTCGAAGCTGTAGTAATCGCTGAAATACAGCTTGCGCCAGATAAGCTCCGGCCGCTTCTTTTCCTGCAAAATCTGCAGCGCCAGACGATATTTGCCCTCGAGGTCATACCAATGGTTATTTGCTAACAGCTGGCGGTAGAGCAGATAGACATTGCGCACGCCCTCGTCCTTGCTGCCATAAAGGCCCTCACGCCTCACGCCGTCCTTGTTCTCCTCGTCCTTCCATAATTCCAGCGCCTGAATAATCTCCTCACGCGTCGCACCGCTGCGTGCCAGCTGACTCACGAGCGAGGCCATCGCCTTCACAAAGCCGGGCCTGTACGCCAGCTTATCAAAATAGCTCAGCGGCTTGTCCTGCTGCAGCTCATGTAGACGCGACTGCTCCTTTTCCTCCTGCCCGTCCAGCATCATATATTCAATAATATCCTGCACAATCAGCTCCTGACTGCGGCGGCTGATTTCATCAAAATCCACATAGCCGTTGCTGTTCAGCAGCTTGTTCGCCAGCGTATCGAGGCCGATAACCTCCACATTATATCTGCGCTTCACGTCGTCCGTCAGCAGCCTGTTCGGCAGCACCAGCACGCCCTCGCCAAAGGGCAGCTCCTTCAGCTGCTCTGCAAAAATATTGCGTGCGCTGCATCCGAGCGGTACGCGCCAAAGCTCGATTTTTTTCGCCATAATCTCCCCGCCTTTCCTACGTAGCTAACTAAAAAGCTTTATCTAAAAGCTGTAATTTAAAAATTCATTAATCCCATTATAGCACAAATAAGCTGCCAAAAGCTGTCCATCTGCGCCGCAGGAAAGCTCTGCGGAAAACTTTTTGCAAAATAAAAACGCCCTACTAATTTCTTAGTAGAGCGTCATTAGCTTCACCCTTGGGCACAGCAAAAACCAGGTTAGTTCTTGTCGTCGCCTAAAATTTCTTCGCCTTCCTCAGCAGCATGCTCATGTGCGTGCTTTTGGCATTCAGGGCAGATGCCGCTGAATACGATGTCATGGTGATTCATTTGGTAGCCGGTTACAGCAGCAACCTTCTCATCCATGTCCGGAATGTAATCGAAGTTTTCTACGTTCATAAAAGTACCGCATTCGGTGCATTTGATGTGGTAATGTCTTGCCAGAATATGATCAAAACGATCTGCACCACTAGGAACGGAAACCTTATTCAGCAGTCCGCTTTCAACAAGGCTGTTCAGGTTGCGGTAAACAGTACCCTTGCTGATGTCAGGGTACTCCAGAGTGATACGGTCATATACTTCTTCAGCAGTAGGGTGATCCGCTAAAAAACGTACAGCCGCAATAACTAATTGTCTTTGAATAGTATTTCTTTTAGCCATTTTCATCATCCTTTAACGAGATTTGTTTTCAATTAGAATTATACTAGGTTTCTGGAAAAAGTCAAGTACTTTTATGCCTAAATTACACCTTTTTCACAAAAAAGCTCCTAGTTTTTTCTGGAAAAGCACTAACTTATTGAAAGTATATCAAATCTTGCTGAACACTACTAAAAAAGTGTCTAAAAAGTTAGGGCATGGTATTTGCCTGCAATCTTCGTTAAAGGATATGTTATCTACAAGCCAAAGCAAAACTCTGAATAATGTTGACTATCTGCACATTCGACTATATAATGAGAGAGCAAAGGCAAATCAAATTAAAGAAGGTTTTTACTATGGAAAAAATAACACTGGATAAGCTTCCCTTAGGTCAGGAGGCTATCATTGATAAAGTCGGTGGCGAGGGCAGCATTCTGCGTCGTCGTCTGCTCGATATGGGGCTTACTCCCCGCACGCGCGTCATGGTGCGCAAGCGTGCTCCGCTCGGAGATCCGCTGGAAATCTCCCTGCGCGGCTACGAGCTGACGCTGCGTGCTGAGGAAGCCGCCAAAATCACCGTAACGCCGGAGGTGAGCGAAGCATGACGCTGCATTTCGCCCTCGTCGGCAACCAAAACTGCGGCAAAAGCACGCTGTTCAACTATCTCACCGGCAGCAACCAGCACGTCGGCAACTTTCCCGGCGTAACTGTCCAGAAAAAGGAGGGCACGGTGCTCGCCGTCCCCGACGCCGGCGTTATCGACCTACCCGGCATCTACTCGCTTTCCCCCTATACCTCGGAGGAAATCGTTACGCGCGACCTGCTTTTATACAACAAGCCGGATGCCATCATCAACGTCATTGACGCAACCAATATCGAGCGCAGCCTCTACCTTTCGCTGCAGCTCATCGAGCTGAATATCCCTATGGTCATCGCCCTCAACATG
>JAIHZV010000119.1 GCA_022718015.1 Phascolarctobacterium sp.
GCTATCACCGCAGGCTGCGATATGGTCAGCCCTGCCGGCGCTTTAATCATCGGCCTGATTGCCGGTGTGCTGGTAGTTGTTTCTGTTGAGTTCTTCGACCAGAAGCTGAAGATTGATGATCCTGTCGGCGCGATTTCCGTACATGGTGTGTGCGGTGCCTTTGGTACTATCGCTACCGGTCTCTTCGCTTTAGATGGCGGCCTGTTTTATGGCGGCGGTACCGAGTTCCTGTTAAAACAAATCCTGGGCGTTGTTACCGTAGCAATTTATGTAGGCGTGGTTATGACAATTCTCTTTAGTGTTCTCGATAAAATCTTTGGCCTGCGCGTCAGCGAAGCAGAAGAAATCAAAGGCTTGGATATGGAAGAGCATGGCCTCTTGAGCAGCTATGCTGACTTCATGCCGACTCCGCTGGAGGCGCAAACCTCTGTAACGACCACTTACGTTGCTCCTGCAGCTGCTCCGGTGGCTAAGGCTGTCGGTGCTAAGAAAATGAGCAAGGTTGTTATCATCACCTCGCAGACACGCTTTGAAGCCTTGAAGGTTGCTCTTGACAAGCTGGGCATTACAGGCATGACGGTTACGAAGGTGCTGGGCTATGGCATCCAGAAGGGCTCGACCGAGATGTATCGTGGTGCTGAGGTTGCTGCTCATCTGCTGCCGAAGGTTAAGGTAGAAATGATTGTTTCGGCAATCCCTGTAGAAAATGTTGTCAACACTGCTAAGCAGGTTCTTTACACCGGCAAGTATGGCGATGGCAAAATCTTCATCTATGATGTTGAGGATGTTGTCAAAATCCGTACCGGCGAAACTGGCTATGATGCTTTGCAGGATTATCCTATCGAGGAAAAATAATTTGCTTCTCCCTATACTCCCTAATATATAGAAGAGCGCTCCAGATATGCGTAATGCAGTCTGGGGCGCTTTTCTAAGTGTGGAGAGAAATTTTGGATGTTTTTAAAATACGCTAAAAAGTGCTTGCGAAGCATGATTGTTTAGGCTAAAATACGACTGAATCGTATTTTAGTCGGAGAGGGGTTGCTTTTTATGACGAAAAATTTTGCTTTATATAATGAGATGGTAGCTTTGTTTGCCGGAGATGCACGTCGCTGTCAGCATTTTATTAAGGTTGCCAGCCTGGCAAAGCAGCTGGCTGAGAGCGAGGGTGCGGATGCAGAGCTGACAGAGCTTGTTGAGGCGGCAGGTCTTGTGCATGACTGCGGTATTAAGCCGGGTGAAGCCAAGTACGGCGCCGGTCATTGCACCGGTAAAATTCAGGAGCAGGAGGGACCGGCGGTAGCACGCGGGCTTTTGCAAAGGGTTGGCTATACACCTGAAAAAATTGAACGCATCTGCTATCTTGTCGGTCATCATCATACATATAATATGATTGACGGCCTTGATTATCAGCTGCTTGTGGAAGCCGATTTTTTGGTAAACTTTTATGAAGACGGCACGCCGAAGGAGAATATCGCCAAAGCAGTGGAGCGGATTTTTAAAACCGGAAGCGGAACGAAGCTGGTAAAGACTATGTTCGGACTTTGATATATAATGCTGTGGCTTTTCAGTCACAGCATTTTTCTTGCTATTTTGCCTTATGCTTGCTAAAATAATCTAGATTAGGTTATTTTGGGAGGCAGACGATATGAAGAAAATTTATGATTTGGCAGAGCAATATCATAACGCAGGCAATAACTGCGTGGAATCTGTAGTGAAGGCCTGCAACGATGGCTTTGAGCTGGGCTTGCCCGAGGCAGCTATCCGCATGGTGTCAGGCATGGGCGGCGGCATTGGCCGCAGCGGCTGCGTGTGCGGTGCGTTGAGCGGCTCCTGCATGGTTATCAGTGCGCTTGTTGGCCGCGTGGATCCGTCGGAAAAGCATCAGACCGAGGTTTATAAATATACGCATGAGTTTTATGAGCGCTTTACGGCGCATTTCGGCGCTTCCTGCTGCAGAGCGCTGAACCGTCTGAGCTTCGGTACGCCGGAGTACAGAACAAAGTGCATTAAGATTACGGCAGAGGCAGCAGATATGGTTTCTGACTATATCGTAGAAAAAGGTTTGATTAAATAAGCTTTATGCGTGGCAATGCATAAATAAAGCTTGCTTTATTGCTCGCCATAGAGTATACTAGAGTAGTCAATGGAGACGGCATGGGATGACTATGCCGTCTTTTTTGTTGCTTAAAGTCAGGAATTGACGGAGTAAAACAATTCCTGCATTTTCAATAACATCCAATGTGTCGTTAGGGAGGATTATTATGCAAAAAGATGTTGAGAAAAAGAAAGGAACACTGGATAAGTGGATGGACTTTATCGAAAGAGTCGGCAATGCACTGCCTGACCCTGTAAGTCTGTTTATTATCCTTGCTGTTATCGTTGTTGTTTTGTCTTCTATATTTGGCAGCATGGGTGTAAGTGCTGTGCATCCGGGCACCGGCAAAACTATTGCTGTAGTTAACCTGCTGACGAAGGACGGCTTCAGACAGATGCATTCTAAGGCAGTTAATAACTTTGCCAGCTTTGCACCGCTGGGGATGGTTCTGGTGTGCGTTATCGGTGCTGCTGCTGCTGAAAAGAGCGGCTTCTTGGTTGCGCTCATGCAGCGCGTTATGCGTGGCGCAAAATCCTGGGTCGTTACCTTTGCGATTTTGTTCGTTGGCATCAATGCTAACGTTGCCGGTGATGCTGGCTTTATCGTTATGCCGCCTCTGGCTGCTGTAATTTACATGGGCATTGGCCGCAGCCCTGTCCTGGGTATGTTCGTAGCCTTCGCCGGTGTTGCCGGCGGCTTCTGTGCTAATATGATTTTGGGTATGTCTGATGCTTTGGCTTATGGTTTTACCGAGGCTGCTGCTAAGATGATTGACCCGTCCTATCAGCAAAGCATGGCTGTAAACTGGTACTTCCTGATTGTGTCCTGCATTACCCTGACCATCGGTGGTACCCTGCTTGTAGAAAAATTCCTCGTACATCGTTTCCCCTGCACGAAGGAAGACCTTGCTAAATTTGATTTTGACGAAAGCTCTGCTGACTTGAAGCCTGAGCAGATTAGAGGCTTGAAATGGGGCCTGACTGCTCTTGCTGTTTATCTGCTTGTTTTACTGGGCATGTGCGTTGGCGCTGACCCGCTGCTCGCAGATCCGAAAACTCATTCCATTATGTCGCCGAAGGCTCCGTTCATGAGCGGCATCATCCTGACCGTGGCTTTTGCTCTGCTGGTTGTTGGCGCAGGCTATGGCTTTGGCAGCGGCAAGTATAAAAATGATAAGGACTTGTTTGCTGACATCGTTTTAGGCTTTAAGGATATGTCTAGCTACATTCTGCTGTGCTTCTTTATCTCGCAGTTCACCAGCTATTTTGCTTGGTCTAACCTGGGCATGGTTATGGCTATCAAGGGCGCAGAGTTGCTGAAGGAATTGAACTTCACCGGTGCTCCGCTGCTGATTGGTCTGGTATTTGTATCCTGCATTATCAACCTGTTCATTGGCTCTGCTTCTGCAAAATGGGCAATTCTGGCTCCTATCTTCGTGCCGATGCTGATGCTTATGGGTTATGACCCGGCGGTTACACAGGTTGCTTATCGTATTGGCGACTCCATCACTAATCCGTTGTCTCCGCTGTTCTACTATACTCCTGTAATTTTGGGTTATCTGAGACGCTATGCTCCGGAGGCCGGCTTGGGTACTATTATTGCGAATATGATTCCTTATTCCGTAACCTTTACCGTCATCTGGATTGTACAGCTGCTCATTTGGCTGTTCCTTGACCTGCCCTTAGGTCCTGGCGGCGGCATTTTCCTGAAATAATTTCTGGTTGCTTACAAGCAGTCCGAGCATTTTTGCCTGGACTGCTTTTCCCTGTTTTCATAAGGAGGTACATATATGCAATTACAAAAGTTCAATATCATCGTTCATGGCTGCTCGGCGCATGGCTCGACGCCGCATCTGTCTAAGGATGCCATCGTGGCAGCCTCGAATATTATTTTGAATCTGCAGCTTTTGATCAGCCGCTTGAAGGATCCGTTGGCAGAAGAGGTGCTGACGCTGACGCAGGTGAAATCCGGTACGCAGTTCAATATTATTACGGATAGAGCAGAGCTTGCCGGCGTTCTCGGTGCGGCAGACAAGGAGGCCTTGGAGCAGCTGCATGCAGCAGTGGAAAACATTGTCAGCAGCAGTGCTGCACCTGCTGGCTGCACAGCAGAGGTTATTTATGGCGAGTATGTAGAGAAGGCAGGTGAGTAAGATGGAAATTAAGGATATGGCTTTTGCTCAGGAGGATTACGTAATCGCCTGCAGACGTCATCTGCATATGCACCCAGAGCTGGGCACGAAGGAAGTAGAGACGACGAAGTTTATCGTGCAGGAGCTAAAGGCTGCGGGCATTGACGAGATTCAGACGTTTGACGATATTACCGGTTGCGTAGCAACGATTCGCGGCGCTCATCCCGGCAAAACTGTGATGCTGCGCGCTGATATTGATGCACTGCCGATGCAGGAGGAGAATGATTGCGCCTATAAATCACAAAATGACGGCGTGATGCATTCCTGTGGCCATGATTGTCATACGGCCATGCTTTTGGGTGCGGCAAGAGTGCTGGTGGCACAGAAGGAGCATATCCATGGCACAGTGAAGCTGCTGTTCCAGATGGCAGAGGAAATCGGTACGGAATCTCGCCATTATGTTGAGAAGGGCTGCCTCGATAATGTGGATGCGCTCTTTGGCATGCATGTCTGGTCTTGGATTGACAGCGGCAAGGCAAGCTTTGAGGATGGTGCGCGTATGGCGTGCAGCGACCGCTTCGTTGTCACTGTCAGCGGCAAGAGTGCGCCTGCAGCTGCGCCGCAGCAGGGCAGAGATGCGATTGTGGCGGCGGCGAACGTGGTCATGGCGCTGCAGGGCATTGTCAGCCGTCTGAATGCGCCGGAAAATTCGCTGGTCG
>JAIHZV010000120.1 GCA_022718015.1 Phascolarctobacterium sp.
CAGCGTTGCAGAACACAACGAGCTTCGCGCAGCCAATCGCATCACGGTCAGCGGTGCGTGCAGCCGTCGCCTTGACAACCTCGCCCATCTGCTTTACTGCGTCCATGTTGATGCCGCACTTCGTCGAGCCGACGCTGACGGAGGAGCAGACAATGTCCGTAACAGCCAAGGCCTCAGGAATAGAAGCGATAAGGTTGCGGTCGCCCTTCGTATAGCCCTTGTCGACCAGCGCCGAGAAGCCGCCGATAAAGTTTACGCCGACCTCCTTGCCTGCCTTGTCCAGCGCCTGTGCCAGCGGCACATAATCCGCGCTGTCGCAGCTTTCGCCAACCATAGAAATCGGCGTTACAGAGATACGCTTGTTGATGATAGGCACGCCCATCTCCACCTCGATATCCTCGCCGGTTTTTACCAGATGCTCTGCCTTCTGGCAGATTTTGTCATAAATTTTTTGCGCCGTAACCTTGATATCCGGATGACCGCAATCACGCAGACTGATGCCCATCGTAATCGTGCGCACATCCAGCTTATTTTCGGTAATCATGCGCGTAGTTTCTAAAATATCCTCAGTATTGAACAGCATAGCAGCCTCCTATATACGATGCATAGCGGTAAAGATTTCTTCGCTCTGCAGGCGGATTTCTACGCCAATCTCCTTGCCCAGCTCAGCCATAGTGCTGCGTGCTGCAGCCAAGGTCACAGTAGCCTTCGCCATGTCTGCAATCAGCACCATGTTAAAAAAGCCCTGCATAATATTTTGGTTAATGTTGATGATATTGATGTTCATATCAGCTAAAGCATTGCTGACCTTAGCAGTAATGCCAACCTTATCTTCGCCTACAATAGTTAATACAACTCGCATACTCGCGACCCCCTTACTTTTTTATAGCAAAAGCAGCACCTGAACCGTTCAAAGTGCTGCTTTTATTTTATCATATATTTGCATCCTTGTCTTGTATACATAAGTAAAAAGAGGACGGCGTCTGACCGTCCTCTGCAAAGCTGTTATAGCCTGGTTAAGACTGAGAGCTATCTTTCACGCCCTCGCGCGGAAATTTCATGATAAACTCCGAGCCCTTGCCCGCACTGCTGAGCACGCGGATAGTGCCGCCATGGAACAGAACGCCGTGCTTAACAATGCTAAGTCCCAGTCCCGTGCCGTCAATCGCCTTATGGCGGCTGCGGTCGACGCGATAGAAGCGCTCAAAAATATGCGGCAGCTCATTAGCCGCAATGCCGATGCCTGTATCAATAACGCTAACAGTCAGCTTGCTTGCCGTCTCGCCCAAGCGCAGCGTCACACTGCCGCCCTTATGATTGTACTTCAGGCCGTTATCAAGCAGGTTAAAGAAAATCTCCTCCATCAGCGAAGGAATACCCAGCAGCTTCAGCTCGCCGCTGCTATTATCCTCCAGCACCAGCTCCACGCCAAGCCCCGCCGCCTTATCCTTCAGGCGTGCCAGCGCACTTCGCGCCACATCCTGCAGCACAAACTCCTCCAGCATATCATGACGCAGCTCGTCAAGCTTCGACAGCTTGATAATATCGTCAATCAGTCGCAGAAGATTATGCGCCTCATCATTGATTTTTTGCAAAAAGCGCTTCGTATCCTCCGGCTTCACAAGGCCGCTGAGCATAATCTCCGAATAGCCCAGCACCGACTGCAGCGGCGTTTTCAGCTCATGCGATACGTTTGCGGAAAACTCGCGGCGCAGCTTCTCCGACGCTGTTCGTGCCGTCACGTCCATCATCAGCAGCACAAAGCCCTTATCCGCAATACGGCTGCCGTTGAACTGATAGTACGTGCTGCCACGATTCACCACAAGGCGTCCCTTGCCGTTCAGCTCAATCTGCTCCAGAAGCGCGTGCATCTCCTCGCTCTTATCCAGATCCGTAATGCGCTTGCCCAAAACGCTTTGCTTATCCATGCCCACATATTTCAGCGCACTCTTATTGATAGAAGCAACCTCCCACTCCGGATTCAGGAACAGCATGCCCTCGTCCATATTGTTTGTCAAGGCCTTCAGCTCCTGCTTCTTGCTCTTATAGCGGCGCATCCCGCGCTCCAGCTTCTTCTGCTGCAGCGCAAAGCGCTCCACAATCGGCTGCAGCTCAGGATATACCACCGTTTCCACCGAAGGCTGTTCAAGATTCAGCTCCTCCAGCGGCTGCAGCACGCGGCGGGTAATTTTGCGCGCCGCAAACAACGCACCGCCCAGCACCAGCACTGCCAGCAGCACAAAATAGAACACCAGCAGCTTCACCTGATGAAAAACAGCCTCATTCGTGCGTGACATACGCAGCACATTGCCGTCAGGCAGCGCCACCGCATAATACAAAACGCGTCTGCCCAAGGTCTCGGAGGCACGCTGGCTTTGGCCTTCGCCCTGCGTCATCGCCTCACGCACCTCTTCACGCTCGAGATGGTTCTCCATCGACGATTTATCGGCATAATTATCATAAAGAGCATGTCCGTCCGGCGCAATCAGCGTCACCCTGTCCTGCAACTGCAGGCGCTGGAGATGACTGGCGGGAATGCGTCCGTCCGGCTCTGCCACAATCAAAAGCATGGCCTCACGCTTGAGGCTGTCATAGCTTTCATGCGTAATATAGCTGTACGAAAGCCAGCAGAACAGCACGAGCACCAGACCAACGGCCAAGCTCGTGAGCAGAAGAATGCTGCGGAACAGCTTCTGCTTCATTTCTCTGCCGCCATTCTGTAGCCCACGCCACGAATAGTTTCAATCAGCTCGCCTGCCTCGCCCAGCTTTTGGCGCAGAGTACGGATATGCACGTCAACGGTGCGCGTCTCGCCGCTGAACTCATAGCCCCAGATATCATTCAACAGCTTGTCACGCGAAAAGACAATGCCCGGATGCAGCAGCAAAAGCTTCAAAAGCTCGTACTCCTTGAGCGTCAGCACGACCTCCTCGCCGCCCACGCGCACCTGATGCTCCAGCTCATGCACCTCCAAAGTGCCGCGACGGATAAGGCCATCGTCCGTTTTTGCAGACTGCTGCGACGCGCAGCGGCGCAGCACAGCCTTAATGCGTGCCACCATCTCCAGCATGCCAAAGGGCTTGGCGATATAATCATCAGCACCGCCGTCCAAGCCCTTCACCTTATCATACTCCGAGCCCTTCGCCGTCGCCATAATCACAGGAATAGACGCATAACGCTTATCTGCACGCAAACGCGCCAGAATGCTCATGCCGTCCTCATCCGGCAGCATGATATCCAGCACAATCAGCTCCGGGATATGCTGCTCCAGCAGCGCAAACAGCTCCTTGCCGCTCGTACAGCCCTCTGCCTCCATGCCCACGGACTGCAATGTATATACCTCAAGCTCGCAGATATTCTGCTCATCTTCAACGCAAATAATCATGACCATCACCTCGTCTTATTTCTTGCTTTAATTATATCTAAAAATCAAGAAAATGTACTGTAAAATTTGCGTAAAAAAGCATAAAAAGCAAGCCCACGACCTTACCGTCAGGTAAAGGCGTGAGCCTGCGAAACGTTTAAAGCTTCTCCACTACAACCTTACATCTTTTTTTGCAGAAGCTCATGCCATACAGCAAAATTTTTTCTCTTCCATTGTTATGCAAAAACTCTGCATAACCCCTTTCACGAATCTGCGCCAGCGCCCTCGCGCAGCTCTTCTCCAGCGCCGCCATTGTCTGTGTATATTTCAGCTCCACGATTACGCCAGCATCCAAATCATCGGTCTCGACAATAATATCAGCAAAGCCCTCGCCTGCCTCCACATTAGAACGCACCAGCCAGTCAGCCTTGCCTGCCAGAAGCCCGACCAGCAGCATATGATAGGAATTTTCTCTTTCCACGTCCCTGCCCTTAGCATCAAAAAGGCTGATGGAATTGCTAAGCGTCCTGTTCAAAAACAGCTCAACCGCCTCGCTGTCACCCTCTGCAAAGGCCTGCCAAAAGCCTTCTAGCTGCTCTGTATTAGCAAAAACGCTCTTTTTAAACCATTCCTGAATCTGCAGCTTATATACCTCGCGAATCTCTTGGTTAGGAATCACCAGCTTATAAGCGCCGCTCTCCGTCATGCCCTGCTGCGTAAGATAACCAGTGGTAAAAAGCACGCTCCAAAGATTATCTATGCTGCTGTCTATTTCGTCATATGTCAGCTCCAAGTGGATATGCTTTTCTATCGCTTCGCCTGCGACCAGACGCTCCAGCTCATTACGCGTCGACTTATCAGCCATATCTATGAAGCGCTTCACCAAAGCATTACCGCTGGTGTTTATCCAATAAGCCTGCGGTCTAGCTAGCGGATTGCTGCGCAGCATATCTACATGATTGATAACATCCCAAGGACAATAAACATCGGCAGCACCAAAGCGATAGCCATCATACCACGCCTTTGTTTCCTCAAGATGTTCTGCCAAATTATACGCCGCCAAAAGCTGCTTAACCTCTGTATCCGTAAAGCCAAACTGCTCATCAAAACGGTTATCTGTAATCGATAGCACCTTAAAATTATTCAAGCCTGTAAAAATGCTTTCTTTAGAAACACGCAGACAGCCTGTCAGCACAGCAAACTGCAGGAATTCATTAGTCTTCAGGGCCTGACCAAGCATACCGCGGATAAGTGCCACCATTTCCTGATAATAGCCATTTTGAAAAGCCTTGTCCAAGGGCACGTCGTATTCATCAAGCAGCATAACAGTTTTTTGTCCATAATGCTTAGATAAAAGCTTTGACAAGGTCTGCAGCGCAGAAGCAAGAACTTCACCAGCCAACGCATAACGTCCCTCGCGCACAGCAGTCAGTCCGCGATATAAGCTTTTTTCATTTTCCGTCAGCTTATCGCTCTGCGCCAAAAAAGCAAAGCGCTCCGCTTCTCCGGCAATCAGCTCTGTCAAACGATACTGCGCATCAGCAAAGGTAAGTCCCTCGACATTCTTAAAGG
>JAIHZV010000121.1 GCA_022718015.1 Phascolarctobacterium sp.
CATTAAAGCGTGTGCCAACTGCCAGCACCACATCAGCGTTGGCGATAGCACGGTTCGCACGCTCGTGTCCATGCAGGCCGCTCATACCCAAAAAGTGCTCACGATAGGAGCTGATGCAGCCCAAGCCCATCAGCGTGCTTGCTACAGGCAGGTGCATTTTTTCACACAGATGCACTGCCTCGTATTCCGCACCGGAAATTGCTACACCGCCGCCAACAAGCATCACAGGGCGTTCAGCCTTGTTCAACGCAGCTACAGCTGCAGCAACAAGCTCCTTTTGCGGCATAGCAACAGGCAGCTCGCGCAGCTTGCTCGCATGATATTCCATCATGCTCGTCTGCACGTCGTGCGCCACATCTACAAGCACAGGGCCGGGACGTCCGCTTTTTGCCATCTGAAAAGCCAAGCGCATCGTCTGAGCTAATTCCTCAGGCTTATTGACCAAAAAGTTTTGCTTCGTAATCGGCATAGTGATACCGGTAATATCAACCTCTTGAAAGGCATCATGACCAATCATGCTGCTTTTTACCTGTCCGGTAATTGCCACTACAGGAATAGAATCCAAAAAAGCATTTGCCAGACCTGTTACGAGGTTGGTCGCACCAGGGCCGGAGGTAGCACAGCACACGCCAACCTTGCCGCTGGCACGTGCATAGCCATCAGCAGCATGCGCTGCTCCCTGTTCATGTGCTGTCAGTACATGCTTAATATCTTTTACATCGCGCAGTGCGTTGTAAAACGGCAGTATTGCACCGCCAGGATAACCAAAAATTGTCGAAACGCCTTCCTCCTCAAGGCATTTCACCATAACTTCCGCACCAGTAAGCTGCATAGCGTTATCTCCTTTCTTATGCTTCTTCGGCACAAGGCCATTCATAACGTGATTCCTTGACAGCCAATGCTTCATCGCCACGCTCCAAAGCAACGATGCCTGTCTGCACCATTTCGACGATACCATAACGGCGCAGAGCATTGGCAAAGGCGCACAGCTTGCCTTCGTCACCAGTGTTGACAAAGGTCATGCTGTTGCCGGTTACGTCGATCGCATGGGAACGGAAGGCTGTTGCTAACTGCAGCACCTCCATCTGCTTTTCGCCGGCGTGTACCTTGACGAGCAGCATGCTGCGCAGGGCACTCGTTTCACGATGCAGCACCTTGATGCGTTCAACCTCAATGAGCTTGGCCAATTGCTTGCAGACCTGCTCAATCGTCAGCTCGTCTGCATCCAGCACGATGGTCATACGTGCATATTTCGGATCCTGCGTGCTGCCGCTGGTCAGGCTGTCAATATTGTAGCCACGGCGGGAAATCAGTCCTGTCACCCTCATTAACACACCAGGACGGTTGTGTGCAACAATAGATAATATCTGTTTCATTTCTATTCTCCTAGATTGGATCAATCCACAGTAGTTTTTTATTTGATAAATTTAACGTGAGGAATAATCTCGTTATATACTTCTTCCTTGCGCTGGTTGTAAATTACCTTTTGCTCTTCGAAAAAGTTTCTGCCATAGCTGTCGATAGAAACGATCAGCGGGCCAAACATTTTTACATGGCAGCTCCACAGAGTTTCCGGCATACCCAGCTCACGCCAGTTTGCATCAACGATTTCTTCAACCTCAGTTGCTGCTACAACAGCGTTGCCTGCGGGGAATACGCAATGAATAGCGCCAAAGTTTTTGCACGCATATTCAGTGTTGGGGCCCATGCCACCTTTGCCGACGATAACACGAACGCCGGTCTGCTCAACGAATTCCTTTTCAAATTTTTCCATACGCATGCTGGTGGTAGGCCCAACAGATACCATTTCAAATTTGTCGTCGCCAAGGGGACGAATAATCGGACCGGCGTGCAGGATTGCCTTATCCTTAACATCAACAGGCAGCTCACGGCCATATTCTACGACACGGCGATGTGCAACGTCACGGCAGGTGGTAATATCGCCGTTCAGATAAACAATGTCGCCAATATGAATATTCTTTAAGTCTTCTGCGCTTACAGGAGTAGTTAAAACCTTTTTGCCATCAATTACTTCGTACATTATAAAGTCACCCCGCTATGAGAAAGAATTTTGTAGTTTAAGTTTTTGTCGAATACGATGTGGCCGCGACGGTGAGACCAGCAGCCAACGTTTACAGCAACGCCGATTACAGACGGATGACGTGCAGAGTTTTCTACGTTTACGCCCATAACGGAATATTTGCCGCCCAGACCTTGAGGACCGAGACCGATTTTGTTGATGCCATCCTCCAGCAGCTGCTCCAAAAGTGCAGCGTTCTTGTTCGGGTTATGGCTGCCAATCGGGCGCATCAGCGCTTTCTTTGCATGCAGAGCAGCAACCTCTACAGAGGTGCCTACACCAACGCCAACCAGAAGCGGCGGGCAAGCGTTCAGGCCATAGGAGGTCATAACGTCCAGTACGAATCTGGTTACGCCTTCATAGCCGGCGCCGGGCATCAGCACCATAGCCTTGCCGGGCAGGCTGCAGCCGCCGCCGGCCATATAGGTGTACAGATCTAATTCATCGCTGTTCGGCACAATTTCCCAGAAAATAGTCGGCGTACCGGTGCCAACATTTTTGCCGGTGTTGTATTCATCAAAGGTTTCTACACTGTTATGACGCAGCGGAGCTTGCTGTGTTGCGCGGATAACAGCTTCCTTCAGCAGTACCTCCAGCTCGTTGATCAGCGGGAAGTTGGTGCCGCATCTTACGACGAACTGCATAACGCCGGTATCCTGGCAGCTGGGGCGGTTCAGCTCCTTCGCCAGCTTTTGGTTCAGCTTCATGGTCTGGTAGATGGTTTTAGACAGCGGGCTGTCCTCCTTCTCTGCCAGCTCATCCAGCTTAGCGATAACATCGTCAGGTAAAACCTTAGCGGTGTGCGCTACAAAATGTGCTACATAGTTTGTAAGCAATTCAACTTGTTCTTGTTTATCCATTTTTACCCTCCATACGCAGCATCGGCTGCAAAATGATTATTTATTGCCTGCTTTCTCCACACTCTCAATTTCCTCCTTGGAAACGTCAGTAAGAGTAAGCTTTTGAAAAAAACTGGTTTGCGGAATCAGGAAGCTGAAGCCCTCGGTCTTGCCCATATAAGCCTTGCCTTCCTCGAGCGAGCAGTTGAAAACATGACCGCCCATTGTTCTGTCGTCAGAAATAAAGTGTACATGCCAGCCTGCGACATTCAGTCCATCCATATATTGCGGGAAATATACGCAAACGAGGCTGCCGCTGATATTTTTAAATTCAAACTCACGCTGGTCTGTTTCCAACACCTTAGCGAAGGTTTTATAAGGCTCGCTGTGCTGCTTCATCTCAGAACGCGCGTACACCTCAGAGAAGCGTCCGTCTATACGGCAGGCGTAGATGTTGTTCTCGCCCTGCGTCCTGCACGCCTCGTCAAGCTTAGCCAAAAGGCCGCTCATATCAGCGGTGCTCCCTAAGTCAAACGTCAGCTCCTTCTTTAGATAAGTTACAGAAGCAAACGGCGTCGCAGCGTCTGCAGCAGCAATCTCTACTGTACCGTCTGCCTTCGCCCGATAGCACACACCATCGAGTACGACCATCTCGCCATCAACTGCGGCAAAGGTGCCTAAGCCGATATCGCCGTGGTTAAGCAACTCTGCAATCGTTGCATTGCTATAAAAGTCACCCTTGGCCAAGGCCTGCAGGGTTGATACCTGATACATAAAAGCCATTCTCTGACCTCCTTATGCTTTTTCTCTCTTCAAGACCGCCTTATATACCGTGCAGCAGTACAGCTGCAGACTGTTATTTGGAACTGTTTCAGCGGTCTTTCTTGACCTGCCTTTACTATAACACCAATCTAGTGTATAATCAAATTTATAGAATTAATGTTTCTATAAAGGAGATTTATACTATGGAGCTAGAAAAAAAATACATCTATCAAGTCTACCAATGCGGCAGCTTTTCCAAAGCGGCTGAAGCACTGTTCATCACCCAGCCTGCGCTGAGCATCGCCATCAAAAAGGTGGAGCAGGAAATAGGCGCGGCCATCTTCAACCGCAGCCAACGGCCGCTCACCCTCACGCGCATCGGCGAGCTGTATCTGCAGCATATCAAAAAAGAAATGCTGCTCGAGCAGCAGCTCCGGCAGCAAATTGATGATATCCACGGCCTCAAAAGCGGTGATTTGAAGATTGGCGGCACGCATTATATGAACGCTTATCTGCTGCCGTCCTACATCGCCCAATTCAACACCCTCTATCCCAACATCAACATCACCATGGCCGAAACAAGCTCGGATATGCTCATTGAAATGCTCAAGGATAACAAGCTTGATTTCACCTTCAGCTGCGACGAGGACGTAGTGAGCGAATTTGACAGCTATCCAACCTTTTCTGACCACATCCTGCTCGCCGTTCCGCAGTCCTTCGCGCTCAGCGACAAGCTGCTAGCGCAAAGCCTCAGCGCGATTGAAGTCAAGCACGGCCTCCACCTGGCAGAAAGCTGCCCCAGCGTCAACCTGCACGAATTCACAGATTGCAGCTTCATCCGCATCGACGCCCATGTCAACCTTGGTATGCGCACGCTCAAAATGTTTGAAGAAGCAGAGATTCTGCCCCGCGTAAAGGTCAAGGTGCCGCAGCTCGTCACCGCCTTCCAGCTGGCGGAGCATGGCATCGGCGCCACCTTCATCAGCGACAAGCTGGTAACAGGCAGCGAAAGCACCCTGCACTTTTTCAAGCTGCAATCCAAACAGGCAGAAAGAAAATATTCACTGCTTTTGCCGCATAATGTTTACGTCCCTAACGCAGTCATTGAATTCATCAAGCTTTTCCGTCAGTGACATTATATGAAGAAAAACACAGCAGCTGAGCTTTTTCCGCTCAGCTGCTTTTCTTTGTGCTCTATTATAAATTCAATTTATGTGCTCATTAATTCTATAAATTTGATT
>JAIHZV010000122.1 GCA_022718015.1 Phascolarctobacterium sp.
ATAATGAACGAGTAAGTGAAAATATTAACAGTAATGCGAAGGAATTGCCGTCGTGGAGAGTTCTACAGAAAATGCTGCCGTGGCTGAGAGCAGCAGGAAGGAAGCGAAGGGCGCACCGCCTTCAAACTGACTGCGGAACGCGTAAGCTAGTATGCCAGTCCGTAATATCGGCGTTAACGATACCGAGTGGGCATATGTCACTACATATGTCAATGAGGGTGGAACCGCGGATAACTCCGTCCCTTTGGTGTGGGACTGGGGTTTATTTTTTTACCCGGACCGCACTGTTACGATACATCGTGTTAGGAGGAAACAAAAATGTCTGAGGAAAACAAATTTAGCTTTGAAAACAAGGAATACCGCCAAACCTATTGGCACACCTGCTCCCATGTGCTGGCGCAGGCTATGAAGAGATTGCATCCCGATGTTAAGCTGGCCATCGGCCCAAGCATTGACAACGGCTTCTATTATGATTTCGATACTCCGGCTCCGTTCACTCCGGAGGATCTCGCTGCTTTGGAAGGCGAAATGCGTAAAATCTGCAAGGAAAAGCTGAAATTAGAGCGCTTCGAGCTGCCGCGTGCCGAGGCTGTAAAATTCATGGAGGAAAAGGAAGAGCCGTATAAGGTTGAGCTGATTAACGACCTGCCTGAGGACGCAGTTATCAGCTTCTATAAACAAGGCGACTTCACCGACCTGTGTGCTGGGCCGCATCTGGACTCCACCGGTCGCATCAAAGGCAACGCTATTAAGCTGACCTCTGCTACCGGCGCTTATTGGCGTGGCGATTCCAGCCGCAAGATGCTGCAGCGTATCTACGGCATTGCTTTCCCGAAGAAGGAGGAGCTGGACGCATATCTGGCACAGCAGGCTGAGGCTTTGAAGCGTGACCATAACAAGCTGGGCCGCGATCTGGAATACTTCACCACCGTTGATTATATCGGCCAAGGTCTGCCTATCCTGCTGCCGAAGGGCGCACGTGTAATCCAGCTGCTGCAGCGCTGGGTTGAGGATGTGGAGCAAAAACGCGGCTATCTGCTGACTAAGACTCCGCTGATGGCTAAACGTGACCTGTACCGCATTTCCGGTCACTGGGATCATTATCTTGACGGCATGTTCATCCTGGGCGATCCGCATGACGAAACTAAAGAATGCTTCGCTCTGCGTCCTATGACCTGCCCGTTCCAATATCAGGTTTTCCTGAACCGTCAGCGCTCCTATCGTGAGCTGCCGATGCGCTTGGGCGAAACCTCTACTCTGTTCCGTAACGAGGACAGCGGCGAAATGCACGGCCTGATTCGTGTGCGTCAGTTCACCATCTCTGAGGGCCATCTGATTCTTCGTCCTGACCAGCTGGAAGAAGAATTTAAGGGGTGCCTGGATCTGGCTAAATACTGCCTGGAAACTGTTGGCATGCTGGATAAATGTACCTTCCGCTTCAGCCAGTGGAATCCTGCAAATCCGAACAACAAATATGAAGGCACCGCTGAGCAATGGGATCATGCACAGGCTGTTATGAAGAAAATACTTGATGACCTCGGTGTTGAATATGAGGTTGGCTTTGACGAGGCTGCTTTCTACGGTCCGAAGCTGGATATCCAGTTCCACAATGTATTCGGCAAAGAAGACACCATCGTTACTATTCAGATTGATCTGCTGCTGGCAGAGAAATTTGGTATGTATTATGTTGATGAGAACGGCGAGAAGAAGCTGCCGTACATTATCCACCGTACCTCCCTGGGCTGCTACGAGCGTACTCTGGCATACCTCATCGAAACCTATGCAGGCGCACTGCCGACCTGGATGGCTCCGGAGCAGGTTCGCTTCCTGCCGGTAACCGACCGTGCTGTTGACTACTGCTATGAGCTGGCTCATAAGCTGGAGGCTGACGGCTATCGCGTAACTGTTGATGCGCGCAACGAAAAAATCGGCAAGAAGATTCGCGAAGGTCAGCTGGAAAAAATTCCGTACATGCTGGTTGTTGGCGACCGCGATATCGAAAACAAAACCGTTTCTCCGCGTAACCGCACCGAGGGCGATATGGGCGCTATGAGCTTCGAAGCATTTGAAGCAATCCTGAAGGACGTAGTTGATTCCAAGGCTAAAAAATAATATTTTCAGCTTCTGCTGAGCTGTAAGAGCGAAGGCTGTACTGTCAAAGGTGCAGGCCTTCGCTTTTTTTCGTCAGGCGGGGGCTGTCGGTGCTCTTTTTAGTTTACAGGCATTGGCAGAAAATGGTATAATGATTAGTACTAATAAATTATTATCAACAAAGGAGAAAGCAACATTACTATGATTGAGCAAGACCATATTCGTAACTTTTCTATTATTGCCCATATAGATCATGGCAAATCGACGCTGGCAGACCGCTTGATTGAATATACAGGAACCCTGAGCAAACGTGAGATGGAGGCACAGATTCTCGACTCCATGGATTTGGAGCGTGAGCGCGGCATTACCATAAAGGCGCAGGCGGTACGCAGCATTTATAAGGCGCGCAACGGCGAGGAGTATATGCTGAACTTTATCGATACTCCTGGTCACGTCGACTTCACCTATGAGGTTTCGCGTGCGCTGGCAGCCTGCGAGGGTGCGCTGCTGGTTATTGACGCTACGCAGGGCATTGAGGCGCAGACATTGGCGAATGTTTATCTGGCACTGGACAACGACCTGGAGATTATCCCGGTTATCAATAAAATCGACCTGCCGAGTGCAGATCCTGAGCATGTAAAACGTGAGATTGAGGACGTTATCGGTATTGATGCGTCGGATGCGGTGCTGTGCAGCGCTAAGACCGGACTGGGTATCGAGGACGTGCTGGAGGCTATTGTGGAGCGCGTGCCTGCACCGCAGGGCAGCAGCGAGGAGCCGCTCAAGGCGCTCGTTTTCGACTCCAAGTTCGACGCCTATAAGGGCGTTGTGCTGTACGTGCGTATCATGGAGGGACGTCTGCGCAAGGGCATGAAAATCCGCATGATGGCGACAGGTGCCGAGTTTGATGTTACCGAGGTTGGCTACTTCAAGCCCGGTATCGTCAATGTTGATGAGCTGGAGGAGGGGCAGGTTGGCTTCTTCGCAGCGAGCATCAAGAACGTGAAGGACGCACGCGTAGGCGATACGGTTACGGACGCTGATAATCCGGCGGATAAGCCTTTGGCTGGCTATCGCAAGGCCACCCCAATGGTTTACTGCGGCCTGTATCCGGTCGAGAACTCTGATTATGACAACCTGCGTGATGCTTTAGAAAAGCTGCAGCTGAACGATGCTTCGCTCGTGTTCGAGCCGGAGACCTCGACGGCGCTGGGCTTTGGCTTCCGCTGCGGCTTCCTGGGACTTTTGCATATGGACGTTATCAAGGAGCGTCTGGAGCGTGAATATAACCTGAGCCTGATTACGACAGCGCCGAACGTTATTTATGAGGTGTTCCGCACCAACGGCGATGTGGAGATGGTCGACAATCCGTCGCTCTTCCCTGACCCGACGGTTATTGACCATGTTGAGGAGCCTTACGTAAACGCAACGATTATCGTGCCGAAGGATTATGTCGGCGCGGTTATGGAGCTGAGTCAGGAAAAACGCGGCGAATATGACAACATGACTTATCTTGACGATACGCGCGTAATGATTCACTATGCGCTGCCGCTCAGTGAGATTATCTTTGACTACTTTGACCGCCTGAAATCGGCAACCCGCGGCTACGCTTCGCTCGATTACGAGCTCAGCGGCTATCGCGAATCCAACCTCGTGAAGGTGGATATTCTGCTCAACGGCGAGCCTGTCGATGCGCTTTCGGCCATCGTGCATAAGGAAAGCTCCACTGTCCGTGGCCGTCAGCTCGTAGAGAAGCTGCGCAGCCTGATTCCGCGTCAGATGTTTGAAATCCCTGTGCAGGCAGCCATCGGCAACAAGGTTATCGCGCGTGAGAATGTCCGCGCTATGCGTAAGGACGTTCTGGCAAAATGTTATGGCGGCGATATCAGCCGTAAGCGTAAGCTGCTGGAGAAGCAGAAGGAAGGCAAGAAGCGCATGAAGCAGGTGGGAAGTGTTGAGCTGCCGCAAGAGGCCTTCATGGCGATACTTAAGATGGATTAGCTAGGGGGACCGTCTATAAGCACCCATCTACTGCACAACAATTCCTAGACGTACTTTTAGTACGCCGTCGTCATTGTTGCTAGTATCTGGGCACTTCTAGGCGGTCTGACGTAGAATTGACTGAGGACCGACTATAAGCACTATCTACTGCACAACAATTTCTAGACGTGCCGTCGTCATTGTTGCTAGTATCTGGGCACTTCTAGGGGTCTGACGTGAAATTAGCTTAGTTAATATATACAATGGTTATTATGATAGGAGAAGAACAATTATGATGGTTCAACTGCAGGGCCTGTTGTCGACGATCAGTGTGCTGGATATCATTGATATTGTCGTTGTGGCCTACTTTCTCTATCGTTTATATCTGATGCTGAAAAATACCCGCGCGGCAACGCTGGGCAAAGGCCTTTTGGTGCTCGTGGGCTTTATGCTTATCTGCCGCTGGCTGAATCTGCATGTTATCAGCTGGCTGCTGGAAAAGAGCATGACGGTGATCATGGTTGCGCTGCCGGTTGTCTTTCAGCCGGAGCTGCGCCGCGCGCTGGAGCAGATTGGCCGCGGCAAGCTGTTCCATAAGAGCAGCGAGCTTGATGAGCAGGAGCTGGAGGAAATGCTGGATTCCGTTGCTCATGCAACGAAGATTATGAGCAAGAACAAGGTTGGTGCGCTGATGGTTTTTGAGCGTGCTACCGGTCTGGTGGAGCGTATCGAAACGGGCGTGCCTGTTGATGGTCTGGTGAGCTCCGGCCTGATTCAGAACATCTTCGTCAAGGATACGCCGCTGCATGACGG
>JAIHZV010000123.1 GCA_022718015.1 Phascolarctobacterium sp.
CCACTAAAGCCATCATAAATTTTTTGGGCAGCTTTTTTTGAATTAACAATGCACAAAGCCTGCTCATGTGAGTTAAGCTCAGCAATCAAAGCCTCAAAATCAGTAAAATCTTTATTTTTGAAGGTTACACGTCTAAAAAACTCATATAAATCATCAACGTCAGTACAGATTTCCTTTATGGGAAAATCTGCAGAGAAATACTGATTCAAGCTTGGCTGCGTCGCCGTACATAAAACCGCCGTCGTGTGGTAGTTTGCTGCAAGCTCCTGGATTATCCGCGTACATGGCTTAAGAAAATCGCTCGGAAGCATCTGTGCCTCATCAAAAATGACAATGCTGTTAGCTATATTATGCAGCTTACGACAGCGACTAGTCTTTTTTGCATATAACGATTCAAAAAACTGAACATTAGTAGTAACGATAATAGGCGCATCCCAATTCTCAGTTGCCAGCTTCTTGCGTTCATTCTCCTGCTTGAGCGCCTGATTATTTTCAGCCTCACTATCATTATAATCAACGTTCATATGATGCTCGATGACATTTTGGCTGCCAACTATCTCACGAAATACATCTGCTGTCTGTTCAATTATAGATGTATAGGGAATAACATATATGATACGCTGCTTTTTATGCACCATTGCATGCTCTAAAGCAAAGCCTAATGATGCAATCGTCTTGCCGCCGCCCGTTGGCACTGTCAAGCTGTAAATTCCTTCCTCTCCATGAGCAGAGGCAATACATTCCTCACGGATTTGGGTACGTTTTTTATTAATCGGACTTGTAGGCTCACCCCAGGCTGCAATATAGTCATTATAACGCTCATACAGCTTCTCTAAACTATCAAACTCACCACGCTCCAATGCATCAGGACGCATAAAACGCTCTGTATCCAAAAAATCCGCATCTACAAGGCTAGAAAACAGCATACGCGTCAAAGTCATTGCTTTATATGTATCTCGAAGAACCGGGAAATTCTTTTTATCAATATTTAATTCAGGCAGCTCTTCTTTAAATGCGTCATAAGCAAGCTGACCAGTTAAACTTTTATTTAGACGCGCAATCAAGGTGCCATTATCTATATCACACTTGACGCCTTTATTCATCAAACCGCTATGATGCCCTGCTATACAAAATGCCAACGGTACAAAATATGGCCCTAAAAACTTTGCACCTGCCGTTGAGTGGTCAACCTTCGGTCCATTCTCCTGAATACGCTTTTGAAAGCCTGCTGAATATTTTCCAAGGTCGTGATATAAGCCAAGTAATTTTCCAGTCTCAGTCATATCAAAGGCTTTTGCAAACTCTGCGCATAAAGCACTCGTTCCCTGCAAATGCTCCAATAGAGTCTGCTCTCTTTTATCTTCACTTTTGTGGCCTAAATATTTCATCTGTACACCTCCACTCGTTGTTTTCAATAAAAACTGCTGACAATTCAGTGTTACTTTTTTCTTTAAGGTTGCTGCTGTCTTTATTATAGCATTTTATGACGACAGCTTCTGTCTATTTACTCAACGCAGAAAAAATTTTACACAAAAAGTTTTCACACAACAAAAAGCCTACAGCTTCACCACCTCCAATAAGAGTAAAGTAAAGCCATAGGCTTAATTTTTTTCTTCTCCTCACCCTTCTGCCACAACAGCCATGCACATAATGCCCTTCTCATTGCGCACCAGAAAAAAGCTGAGCTCATCGCCCTTATGCAGACCGACGGCCATCTGCGGCTCTGCCAGCAGCGTGCCGACAATCTTCACCTCGCGCACCTCCCTAAGCAGCACAGGAACAGCCTCCGCCTCTTCGCCGCGTACCAGATAAACCGTGACGATATCAGGCTGCGTCGGCAGTCTTACCGGATCAAGCGAGGTCAGACTGCGCATCGCAGCCCTTGCTTCGTCAGGCTTATAGGCCTGCCGGATTCTCTCCACCTTGCTGTGGAACTCGCTGAGCCTTGGCATATCACCAGGCAGCACAGCTGCCTTCGCCTCCGGCAGCTCGGCAAGCCTTAGCTTCGCTGCCTGCTCGTCATTGCCATGCAAGAGGCGCAACGTCTTTTGCGCCTCGTCATGCACAGCGCAGCAAAGAATTTCCAAGGTAACGCCTGCCTCGTCGTCTATATAACCGTAGCAAAGCAGGCCCGTAGTATCCTCCGTAACCTCAAAAATACTGCCAAGGCCTTGCGCCACGCCGGCAGCATTTATGTAGAGATATTTATCCACGATATCGCGGAAACTCATTTCTTTAAGCAGCATCCTGCCACCTCCCAATATTAAAAATGCCTGCCCAAATCGCTTCAGGCAGGCATTATATTTATAGTAGTCTTCCCCAACTCTAACTTAAACAGCCCACCCCGACAGAAAAGCGATTAGAATGTCTGCTTTTGTCATTGTACTTCGCCACCATCTTCCTTCTCCTGCGGATGTTGCATATAAAATATATCCTTCTGCCTTTCAATTTCCGTGCGCAACTGCTCCTTCGTCGGCAGATAGGTCAGATACTTCGACATAAAAAGCCTATCGTTGTCGTGCAACACAGAATAGCGTGCAATATCTTCGCTCGTTTCGCTGCAAAGCAAAATGCCAATCGTGGGATTATCGCCCTCTTTGCGTTTCAACTCGTCGTACATACGCACATACATATCAATCTGTCCCACGTCCTGATGCGTAATCGTGCCCATTTTTAAGTCAATCAGCACATAACATCTCAACTCTATATTGTAAAACACCAAATCAATATAATAATCCTGCGTATCCGTCACGATATGCTGTTGGCGTGCGACAAATGCAAAACCTCTGCCCAATTCCATAAGAAAATCGCGGATATGTGACAGAATCGCTGCTTCAAGATCAGATTCTACAAAAGAATCCTCGGTACGAAAGCCAAGAAATTCAGCGATAATCGGACTTTTCAAAAGCTCAAGCTTGTTCTTTTGATACTCTGCGGTTTCTTCCTTCATTTCCGCGATAACCTTTTCTTTTTGTGGCGATTGCAGCAGGCGGTAATAATATTGCGTGCCAATGTTCCTATCAAGAGTGCGTGAACTCTAACCTTCGCTCGCTGCTTCTTTCATATACCAAAGTCGGGCAGCTTCGTCCTCAACTCTCAATAAAGCTCGAAAATGTGTCCAACTAAGATTTGGTACGCATGCGTGCCAAATTGTACTATCTTTGAAAAACATGAAGAATTTCCTAAAATTCCTCAAGTTTCTTTCCGTAAATCCCTTTCCATACTCTTTGGTCAACTCTGCTGATAATATCTTAATTAAATTTTCTCCATATGCCGCACGTTCTTTACCATTTTGCTCTTCTTTAAAAATCCTTTTCCCAATTTTCCAATAGGTATCAAGCGTTGCGTAACTAATAACTTTGTATGCCTTATCTCTACTTTGAGATATTATATTCTTTATATCAATAAGAGTAGCATTATATTTATCAGTTATTAAATTTTCATCCATTCCCCTACCTCCTAAAATATATTCCAAATGTATAGTAACCACGCAATAGCCAAAAGCTTAATTATATTATACAGCGTCACGAAGCCAAAAGAAACAGCCAAACAGCGTTAATATGCTTTACAACGAAAACTATACCCCGAACCGCTTTAGAAAGCATAAAAATACCCGTAGAAGCTTCATGATTCGCTCCTACGGGTATTCACTTTTTTAAAATCTCAGCTTTTTAAGTTAGAGTTGGAACCCAGACTTTTTTCAAAAACGCCTTTTTTAAGTTAGAGTTGGCAATTGTCAATATAGCTATTTACTCTTAGTGATGGAACAGGCGCAGTCCGGTGAAGGCCATCGCAATGCCATACTTGTCGCAGGTTTCGATAACATTATCGTCACGGATAGAGCCGCCTGCTTGCGCAATATATTGTACGCCGCTGCGATGCGCACGCTCAATATTATCGCCAAACGGGAAGAAAGCGTCACTGCCAAGAGCAACCTCCGTCAGCTGTGCAACCCAAGCCTTTTTCTCCTCGCGAGTCAGCGGCTCCGGCTTCTCGGTGAAGAAGTTCTCCCATACGCCGTCAGCCAGCACATCCTCATAATCGTCGGAGATATAAACGTCGATCGTGTTGTCGCGGTCGGGGCGGCGAATGCTGTCCTTAAACGGCAGAGCCAAAACCTTCGGATTCTGGCGCAGCCACCAGATATCAGCCTTATTGCCTGCCAGACGTGTGCAGTGTACACGGGACTGCTGGCCGGCGCCAATGCCGATAGCCTGACCGTCCTTAACGTAGCATACGGAGTTGGACTGAGTATATTTCAGCACAATCAGGGAAATCAGCAGGTCGCGTGCTGCGCTTTCCGGAATCTCTTTGTTTACAGTCGGGCGCTTTTCGAGCAGGTCAGCCGTAATCTTCGCTTCGTTGCGCTCCTGCTCAAAGGTGATGCCATAAACCTGCTTATGCTCCAGCAGCTCCGGCTGGTAAGCAGGATCAATTTTGATAATATTATAGGTGCCCTTGCGTTTGCCCTTCAGCACGGTGAGCGCCTCTTCGGTATAGCCGGGGGCAATAACGCCGTCGGAAACCTCACGCGCCAGCATTTTGGCCGTCTGTACATCACAAACATCAGACAGAGCTACAAAGTCGCCATAGGAGCTCATTCTGTCTGCGCCGCGAGCACGTGCATAAGCATTGGCCAGCGGGGAAAGCTCCAAATCGTCAACATAATAGATTTTTTTCAGTGTATCGCTCAGCGGCAGGCCAACAGCAGCACCTGCAGGGCTGACATGCTTAAAGGAAGCAGCAGCAGGCAGGCCGGTAGCCTCCTTCAGCTCCTTCACCAGCTGCCAGCTGTTGAAGGCGTCCAGAAAATTGATATAACCGGGGCGGCCGTTCAAAACCTCAATCGGCAGCTCTGCGCCG
>JAIHZV010000124.1 GCA_022718015.1 Phascolarctobacterium sp.
GCACGGCACTCCTTGAGGTTTTTGCCCATCATCTCGGCAGCCTCCTTCGTGCCCTGGATGGCCGTAGCCACCGTATAGCTGTTGCCGCTCGTCACAGCAATATCCAGATTTTTTGCCACCGTGATGCCTGCATCACCAACGATTGATGTGAAGGCACCAAGGCCGACAATCTTCGCCCCCAGCTCCTGAGCAACCTGTCCGGACTGAATGATGCGGTCCATAACAAACTCCTCCGGCAGCTCCACCATCTGCTTAGCAGTCAGCGGACAGCCGATAAACCAGCCCTCAGCCTCCGCATAGGGACTTTTCAGTCCCGTGATATGCGAAACCTTGAAGGGGTGTTTCATCTTCAGACCAGCCTCAATTACCGAATTCGGAATATATTTCATCAGGGGCGACAAATGCTCCATGTCTGCTACAGACAATGGATGAAGAATAAACGCAAATTTTTCCATGAAACCAAACTACTCCTCCGTATTAAAATACTCCACAGAAGATTCTATATGATACTGCTCCAAAAGGTGCAGGTATTCACTCGCAGGCAACGGCCCCTTATCGCCATGCATGGCTACCAGCATAGCCTCCATGACGTTCGTGCCAAAGCTGCGGCCTTCAATACAGGGTGTTGTCGTAATGAGCATCCTTACGCCAGCCTCCTTGAGCATAACCCTGTCTGCCGCCGTAACGGTATTGGTAATAATAATTTTTCCCGGCAGCTTATCCGGCATAAACTTTTTGATATAGTGAAAATCACCGGCGATGATGTCACTGTCCAAAAAATATTCCGGATGGCGCGTAACGTGCACCTCCTGCTCCTTGCCCATCGGGTAGAACCAGCTGACCGGCAGCTTCGTCACAAACGGAGCCAGCAGCGCCGCCCACCAGGAAAGCGCCTTCAATGAACGCAGCGGCTTATTGACATTCAGACCGAAAATCAGATCGCCAAAAATAACCTGCGCCCCTGCCTCCAGCAGTGCCTCCGCCATACCAAAGCGGTCCACCGCGCAGACCAGCAGCACCTTGCTGCCGCGAATCGGCACCTCGCTGCCAGCGGCAAGCGACTGTATCAGCTTGCGCTCCAGCGAATTCTTCAAGCCGCTGCCATCCAGCACCGGCGTTTTATGTACATTAGCAATCAGCCGAGCCGATTCACGAAAGGTATAACGCTTTTGGCCTGCGTAAACATATAAATCCGTACCGCCCAGGCCGATGGCATCAGCCTTGCCATCCCACCGCTCCAAAAGCTGGCGCGCCTTATCAAAATCGCCGTCGGTTCCCCGGCGCTCAATGCTGATTTTTTGTCCGCCCAGCTCCAGCATCGCGTGGGCATCGCGCTTGGACGAGCCAAGACTAATACTTACGACATGCTTTGCTTTCTTACTTGCTTCCATGCTTCTAACTCCCTAAATGCTTCTTTTACAAAGTATTATTGTAACATATTTAGCGCTCTTCTACAATGCTCTGTGCAAAATGTTTTTCTGCTTCATAATAGTGCGCAGCACAAGCAGCGTATTCAGCCAGCAGCTCCATGAACTGCTCGCGCGTATCCACCTTATGAAAGCGGCCGCGGAACTCCGCTGCGTGCGGCAGTCCCTTCAGATACGCAGAAATATGACGACGCATCTCCTTTACTGAGATATGCTCGCCCTTATAATCAATAAGCATATCCAGATGCTCAGCGGCCTGCGCCAGACGCTCCTGCAATGACGGAGCGGCAGGGCGCTCCTCGCCGCGCAGCACCGCCGCCAGCTCGCGGAAAATCCACGGGTTTCCGTCCGCGCCACGGCCAATCATCAGGCCATCCACGCCGGTCTCCTCCAGCATCCTCAGGCCGTCCTCAACCGTAAAAATATCGCCGTTGCCAAAAACAGGCACCTTTACTGCCTGCTTCACCTCGGCAATAATTCCCCAGTCGGCCTTGCCCTCGTAAAACTGCTGACGCGTGCGTCCATGCACAGCCACAGCACTCACTCCTGCGGCCTCCACAGCCCTAGCAATCTCTACAGCGTTGCGGTTGCTGTCATCCCAGCCTGCGCGGAACTTCACCGTCACCGGAATCTTCACCGCCTTCACCATCGCTGCAAGAATATCATGCGCCAGCTGCGGCTGCTTCATCAGCGCCGAGCCCTCGCCGTTATTGACAATCTTCGGCACAGGGCAGCCCATGTTGAAATCAATCATATCTGCACCGCCGGCCTCCACCATACGTGCAGCCTCAGCCAGCTCCTCCGGCACACTACCGAAAAGCTGAATAGCCGTCGGACGCTCGCCGTCATCAATGCGCAGCATCTCCGTCGTCTTGACATTTTTATAGAGCAGGCCTTTCGCACTCACCATCTCCGACACCGTCATGCCACAGCCAAGACGGCGGCAGATAAGACGGAAGGGCAGGTCTGTAATGCCTGCCATCGGCGCCAGCGCCAAAGGCGCAGCCAATTTTATCTCACCAATCTGCATAACTAATCTCCTACAATTCTCAAAAATCAAAGCTATCTAAAAAGAGCTGCCGCAATGCGACAGCTCAGCAAATATCTATAAAATTATTTGGCGTTCTTTTCGTACAAAATACGCAAGCCGTCAAGCGTCAGGAACGGTTCAACCACATCAATGCAGTCAGACTCCGCAGCCATGGTATTAGCAAAGCCGCCCGTCGCGATAACATAAGCGTCGCCGCCCAGCTCCTTCTTCATATGGTTGACAATGCCTTCCATCTGACCAACAAAGCCATAAATAGCACCTGCCTGCATAGAGCTTACAGTGTTGCGGCAGATAACAGTCTTCGGCTTCACCAGCTCGATACGCGGCAGCTTCGCTGCACGCTGGAACAGCGCTTCCGTAGAAATGCCAATGCCGGGAGCAATCGCACCGCCCAGATATTCACCTGTCGGCAGCAGAGCACAGAAGGTATTAGCCGTGCCGAAATCAAGGATAATCATAGGCTTGCCCAGATGACTGTACTTATGGAGAGCAGACACAGCGTTTACGATACGGTCTGCACCAACCTCACGCGGATTGTCATAGCGGATAGAAATGCCATTTTTAATGCCAGGGCCGACAACAAGCGGCTTAATGCCAAAGTAGCGCTCGCACATATGGCACAAGGGAATCAGCACCGGCGGCACAACGCTGGAGATGATGATAGACGTAATCTTCGACATCTCCACAACACTATATTCGAACATGCTGCGCAGCATAATGCCAAATTCGTCAGCAGTTTTAGAACGGTCTGTAGAAAAACGCCAGTGAACCTTCAATTCCTTATCGTCGTAAACACCGGCAACGATGTTGGTATTACCCACATCCATAACAAGTAACATTATTTTGTCCTCCTCGGAACGTATGATTTTCGTTTTCAAAGTACGGCATAAAAGCCTTTCTTATTTTACCACATCGAGGAAATATTGCAATAGACTATATTGCAAAAAATATTTTTTAGATTCCATTATGTCAAGGCTGGTGAGAAAGTACCAGAGACGAAGAATATCGACGAAGGCGTACTAGAGGTACGTCTAGGAGATATTCTGAAGTATATGGTGCTTTATCGACAGCCTAACCTGTTAAGCGTAAGCGCCGTTTTTAGCAGCCGCAGGTCTAATCGACACATCCCCGGCCACAACCTTCTCCTTGCTGCCATCCTCACGACGTACAACCAGCAGGCCTTCCTCGTCAATATCCTCCGCTGTACCAAAATACGTCATATCCGGAGCGATAACCTTTACCTCCTGCCCCAGCGTGCAGGAATACTTGCGCCATTCGTCAAGCACAGGCCCAAAGCCCTGCTCAACAGCAAGCTCGTACAAATCCTCCATATTCTTCAGGATATCGCACAAAAGCTCTACGCGTGTAAACGGCTCTGTAGCTGCATCGGCAACTGAAACTGCCAGCGGACGCACCTCTTCGGGATAATCCTCAGGCGTCGCATTCGTGTTGATGCCGGTACCGATAACAACGTAGTTGATATGACCAAATTCAGCATTCATCTCTGTCAGAATGCCGACGAGCTTTTTGCCCAGCAGCAGCACATCGTTCGGCCATTTAATCGCTGCCTTTACACCGGCAATTTTGTTGATGGCCTTGACTACAGCGACTGCGGCCAGCAGCGTGCATTTAGACGCCTCCTGCGGCAGGAACGGCGGCTTCAGGACAACGGAGAACCAGATGCCCTTCGCATAAGGAGAAATCCAGCCGCGCGACAGACGGCCCTTGCCTGCGCCCTGCTCCTCAGCAACGACCAGCAGGCCGTTCTCACAGCCCTCGTTCGCCAAAAGCTTCGCCAGATTGTTGCTCGAATCTATGGTGTCACGATAGCAGATGTTGCGGCCCAGCCACTTCGTCTGCAGATGCGACAAAATCTCCTGCGGGAACAGACGGTCGGGAGCCTCACGCAGAATATAGCCACGCTTCGGCACAGACTCAATATTATAGCCCTCGTTCTTCAAGGCCTGGATGTGCTTCCAGATAGCTGTACGCGAAACCTCCAGCTGACGGGAAATCTCCTCGCCGGACAGCGGCTCCGTGCCGCTTTTTCGTAAAAGCTCCAAAATACGTTTACGCATATATATCATTCCTCTCATGTTTGCTTCGTATCTGATGCCTGACAATGCAGACATACTTCTAAGCAAAGAGTAACACCACGTTAACTAAAAGTCAAGTGAAAAGTAAACGAAGAAGAGAAGAAAAAAGAGCTGCCGCAGCAGCGACAGCTCTCTAAAGCTTTTGCTTATGAACTTTTAGGACTTATGCGCCATAGCTACGGCATGACGCAGCATGAGCTTATGCTTGCGCCAGCGATAGCACAGCATCGGCAGCACCAGCATCGGCACGCCAGCATAGAGCGTTTCGCGCAGCTCCGGTGT
>JAIHZV010000125.1 GCA_022718015.1 Phascolarctobacterium sp.
TGTTCGTAACATATTCAATAATAAAAAACAGCACACTAGCTGTCAGCCACAAGGTGGCAAAATCGTACATTTTTTCCTTCAAAATAATCACCATGCAATATTATAACATAAGAAAAGCGCGAAAGATACTTATAAATGAGATTTTTATATTCCACAATAGCACGTTATATGATAAAATAAAGCTTATGATTAACTGCAGGTCTTTTTGCCTGCTGAAAAAGGAGTATCGACTTATGAACAAAAACCAAGGACGTGCCATCGCCCTGCTGCCTATCGGTGTGTTTCTTCTAATCTTCATCGGTTCAGGCATTATTACTGGCGACTTCTATAGTATGCCAGCCATCGTCGGCTTTCTGATTGCCCTCATCGTGGCCTTCATGCAAAACAAAAAGCTCAGCTTCGTACAAAAGCTGCATATGGCTTCAAAGGGCGCAGGCGACGAAAACATTCTGACAATGTGCCTGATTTTCCTCGCAGCAGGCGCCTTCTCCGGTGCTGTCCGCGCCTCCGGCGGCGTAGAAAGCACCGTCAACCTTGGTCTGTCAATCCTGCCGGGCGGCATGGCTGTCGCCGGCCTTTTCGTCATTGGCTGCTTTATTTCCATATCGATGGGTACCTCCGTCGGCACCATAACCGCGCTCGCGCCTATCGCTGCCGGTATCAGCGAAAAAACCGGCTTCCCGATGGCTATCTGCGCTGCTGCCGTTGTCTGCGGCGCAATGTTTGGTGATAACCTGTCCATCATCTCCGATACTACTATCGCCGCTGTCAAAACGCAGGGCTGCGATATGCGTGACAAATTCCGTGAAAACTTTAAGATTATCCTGCCGGCCGCTATTATTACGCTGGGACTTTTCCTCTTCCTCGGACAGACTGACGAGTTCCACATCGAAGGTAGCCTTGACTACAATCTGCTTAAGGTCGTTCCCTATCTCGTCGTGCTTTTCGGTGCAGTCAGCGGCGTCAACGTTTTCGTTATCCTGATTATCGGCACCGCGCTGAGCATGCTCGTTGGTCTCGCAACCGGCACCTTCACGGCAGCGAAAATGTTTACCCATGTTGGCACAGGCATCTACTCCATGTATGACATCACGGTTATTTCTATCGTCGTGGCCTGCATCATTACTCTTGTCAAGGAGTACGGCGGCATTGAATTTGTCCTGAACTTCATCAAGAGCCGTATCAGTGACGCGAAAGGCGGCGAGCTTGGTATCGCATCGCTGGCATTGCTCGTCGACCTCTGCACCGCGAACAACACCGTTGCCATCGTTATGGCCGGCCCGATTGCCAAGGATATCAGCGAGGAGTTTGGCGTTACGCCGCGCCGCAGTGCCTCTCTCCTTGATATGTTCAGCTCTATGGGACAGGGACTTATTCCCTACGGCGCTCAGCTTCTGGCTGCTGCCAGCCTCACAGGACTCACGCCCTTCGATATTATCCCCTATTGCTTCTATCCGCTGCTTATGGGCCTCAGTGGCCTGGTCTTCATCTTTATCAAGAAACGTCCAGCCGCTTAAGCCATCTGCAAAAATACCGTACTTACCGTACTTTACCGTACAACCCCTTGCTGTATAAGGCTTGCGGGCTGTACGGTATTTTGTTTTCGTACGCCATTAGCGTACAAAAGCTGAATTGTAAGCTGTAAGCAAAACTATACTCTAATAGCAAAAACCGTACACGCGCAAAGTGCACCCCCCTGCGTTTGTACGGTTTTTGTACTGCATAGCGCCTTATACCCTCTCGAGCAAATCCTCGATATTGCAATATAGCTGCTTAGCTATTCTGGCAAGCGTTTCCGCTTGCGCTCGATTTATATTCTTTTGCCGCTGCTCATACTGCTGAATAGTACGCAGCGGAACAACTGCCAGCTCTGCCAGCTCTTTTTGCGTCAGCTCTGCCTTTACACGAAGCAGCTTAAGATTAGTATCCTTCTTCGCCTCTTTATAAAGCTCCGTCATCCTCTCTGCAAAGTGACGAATATCCATTTCGTGATAAGGATTATACAAGCATTGCACAGTTTTAATAGGAACATAGCGGTTAATATCTGCAAAGCTTAAAGCCGTCTGCCACTGGTAGTACGCCAGCGCCCAGCCGGTCCAATATTCTTCACTTCTGTCGACAGTATAGTTTGGCTTAATGCGCTTCTGCGCCAGTCCCACATTTTCTAAAACTGTATAAGCAAGCTCCACGCCTGACATGCCTACGAGGATTGTAAAATCCCCCTGCTCAAAGCGTTTGGCAATACCGGAAGCAAGAAAAAACTCAAAGAATTGGCTGATATCATAGTGTAAATCATACACAGCGAAATCCAGCATACGGGCAAGAGCAGTGCGCGCTTTCTCAAGATATAGCTTATCGTAGGCGTGCATCATCGCTTTTCATCTCCTCGTCCATAATTTGTGTAATGTAGATGTCTCCGCGTTGACGTTTGTTGCGTTCTGTACTGAAATATTCACGGCGAGCACTTTTATCACGTTTATTCTTCTTATCAAACCATTCCGTATGCTCTGCCAGCTCGTAGCCTGTAAATTTAATCAAAGAAAACGCTTTACGGCTTTTCAGAACAAATTGCTGTCCCAGCTTCCCTAAATGCATAGCATTATTCAGCTGACGGTAGGAAATTGTACCATTGATAAAATCCTGCGCAAAGGAGAAATAACTGTCATCTGCACGATAACCGATTATTGCATCATATGTAGAATAATCAACCTTAAAGTTTTCAATAAGATATGCTTTCGCTTCATAAGCAAGTCCCGACGGCGTGTCGAATTCTCTGTTCTGTAATAAAATCGTCAGCCAGTGCAAAATGCAAAACTGCTCTGCGTTCAGGTCCAATATTTTTAAATCAGTACATTCCAGCTCATAGCAGTTGGCATAGCCGTTCTGATTGGCCGTAGCAGCCCACTCCTTTGCCATGTTGATATCCTCAGTGCAATAAAAGCCGAGGCCGTAATCGTTATATTTTTTACCATAGCCAAAGACAGGCTGTTGGATAATATCTCTAGAGCCATGATAAAGCTTGCGCAGCATAAAGCTCACCTCTTTCTTCTTTTATTTATATTATACTCCTGTGGGAGTGGTTTGGCAAATTTTACGAGATAAGCAAATATGCTTTTGTGCTACAGTTTTATCTAAATTACGCAATAACGCTCTTGCTATATTCCTATAAACATGGTAAACTAACCATAGTGATTCCTGTCGCCTAAGGTAAGACCTTTCGTTGTAGTACGAGAGGTCTTTTTTGTTTATCGTCAACTTGTTAAACACGTATATACGTGCTATAATTAAATTACAGGGAGGTTCTCTATGGTTACAATGAAAGACAAGGCCCTGCTCAACCTTTTACTGAAAAACGGCTGGGAACTGACTAACGTAAAAGGTAGTCACCATCGTTTAAAGAAAGGCAATCAGGTTGAGGTTATTCCTGTTCATGGTAAGGATATGAAAATAGGCTTGCTTATGGCTATCCTCAAAAGAACAGGCATTAAATTATAAAGGAGGCGCAACATCATGCTCGTTATATATCCCGCAATTATTCATGTTGATGACGACGGTCTGTGGGCAGAATTCCCCGACCTTCCAGGCTGCTTTACACAAGGCGATACGCAGGAGGAACTGCTTGCTAATGCAGCAGAAGCGATGGAATGTTTTTTGCTTGGCTTATTAGAAGATGGCGAGAAACTCCCTCAGCCTTCTGCTCCCCAAGCTATTAAACTAACGGAACCCAATACCTATACTTCGTTAATTCAGACTAAAATTGACTTAGCCAAAAACACAAAGTCTGTTAAAAAGACGCTTACTATTCCCGCGTGGCTCAATAAACGCGCGCTGGATGCCAACATTAACTTCAGCAGTCTGCTGCAAGACGCTCTAGTCAAGGAACTCAAAATTGTATAATACCTAAAAATACCGTACACACAACAAATGCCGTACCAGCGCAAAGCCTTGTCCTGCCTGCGTTTGTACGGCATTGTACGGTAAGTACGGTATTTTTAGTACCACTACTTCACATACAAATATTAACGCTCTGCCAGCCTTACGGCCAGCAGAGCGCTTTTTTATGTCGATATTTACTTATAGCTTATTTAAAGTAGCTTACGCCGGACAGGAAAATCTTCTGATCCTTGTCGCCGGCAATATTGCGGAACAGGCCGGGAGCGAAACGCTCGCTGTGTCCCATCTTGCCGAGGATGCGGCCATCAGGGCTGGTGATACCTTCGATAGCATACAGGCTGCCGTTCGGATTGAACGGAGTGTTCATCGTCGGTACACCTTGTGCATTCACGTACTGGGTAGCAACCTGGCCGTTAGCGAACAGCTCTTTGATAGTGCTTTCCGGTGCGTAGAAGCGGCCTTCGCCGTGAGATACAGCAACTGCATGCTCCTCACCAGGCTCGCACAGGCTGAACCAAGGAGATTTGTTGGAAACAACTCTCGTGGTAACAATCTGAGAAATATGGCGGCCAATGTTGTTAAAGGTCAGCGTCGGAGCATCGCTGCTCATATCGCGGATATCGCCATACGGAACCAGACCAAGCTTAATCAATGCCTGGAAGCCGTTGCAAATACCCAGCATCAGGCCATCGCGGGCCTTGAGCAGGTCGCGGACGGCCTCGGTGACCTCGGGAGCGCGGAAGAATGCCGTGATGAACTTGGCGGAGCCGTCGGGCTCGTCGCCGCCCGAGAAGCCGCCGGGAATCATGACGATCTGGCTTGCACGGATGCGGCGGGCAAGCTCGTGGGTGCTCTCGGCGACGGCCTCGGGCGTGAGGTTGTTGATCACGAAGGTGTCGGCCTCGGCACCGGCGGCGCGGAAGGCGCGCGCGCTGTCGTACTCGCAGTTGT
>JAIHZV010000126.1 GCA_022718015.1 Phascolarctobacterium sp.
AGCCTGCCCGCCAGCAGCACCACGCCGCGCGCCTGACCGACGGGAATCGCCGTCGTCACGTTGCGGTTGAAGAAAAGCTTCTCCACGCTCAGAAAATCCGGGTGGAAGTGGTCGATAATATCGCTGATATCATCATATATCTTTTTCAGGCGCAGCTCCGGCTGCATATCCTTATCCGTCAGCACTGATCCGTAAAACACAGGGCGCAGACGGTTGCCGGTCATATCTACAACACCATAGCCGCAGATAGCTGTGCCCGGGTCAATACCTAAAGCTAACATAAAAAGTCCTCACAAAAACAGAAAGCAGACAGTGACTGCCTGCTTTCCAAATAAAAATTTCTTATTCCTCGTCGTCTTCCGGCAAGTCAGCGTTGGTGTAAACGTCTTGTACATCGTCGCAGTCATCCAGAGCGTCCAGCATCTTTTGTACCTTTTCAGCATCTTCGCCAGACAGCTCAGCCATGGTATCAGGAACCATAGTGATTTCGGACATAGCAACTTCAATATTGTTGTCAGCCAAAGCTTTTTCTACTGCATCGAATGCAGAAGGCTCGGTGATGATTTCGAAGCCATCTTCGCTGCTCTTGATATCCTCTGCACCAGCGTCCAGAGCAATCATCATGAGGTCATCCTCGCTTACGCCGGTTTCAGCGCTGACAGCGAAAATACCCTTTTGCTGGAACATATAGCTTACGCAGCCGCTTGCACCAAGGTTGCCGCCGTGCTTAGAGAACACGTGACGAACGTCAGCAGCAGTACGGTTACGGTTATCAGTCAGGCAGCTTACCATCATAGCAACGCCTGCCGGACCATAGCCTTCGTAAGTGATCTCTTCGAAGCTTTGGCCTTCCAGAGCACCTGCACCCTTTTGGATAGCACGTTGAATGTTGTCCTTAGGAATGTTGTTAGCCTTTGCTTTGGACAGAGCCAGCTTCAGCTTCATGTTGCCGGTCGGGTCAGCGCCGCCCATGCGAACTGCGATAGTAATCTCACGGCTGATTTTAGTAGTAATCTTGCCGCGCAGTGCGTCAGCCTTACCCTTTTTATGCTTAATGTTTGCCCATTTAGAATGTCCTGACATTGTTAAATTCCTCCAAACTGTATTTCTATAAAGTATTATACATTCACCGTATTATTTTACCACGCCTGCTCATATTTTTCAACAGCAAACGAGTAAGCTCCTGCACCTATTTTGTAAAAACCTCTTTAATACTGTCATAATGCAGAAAAATCCCCTGTGCCGCCAGCTCCTTAATCTCGTCCAACGTCGCCAGCTTAAACTCCAGAGCCTCATTCGGACGGATTTTTACCTGCTCCGGCGCAAAATCAAGCGTAAAGCGGTAGCAGTCCACAAAATAATTATCACCCTCGCCCGGATTCTCACGATGATAAACAAGCAGCGGACCGCCCTCGCAGCCGCTCACATCCAGCCCGGTCTCCTCCCAAACCTCACGATTCACAGCCTCACGCGAGCTCTCCCCGGCCTGCACAGCGCCGCCCGGCACCTCCCACCAGCCAGCAGCCCACGCCTTCGTCAGCACACGACGCGTAATCAAAAAACGCCCATCAACATGACGCACCACACCAAGCACCGTCAAATGATACTCGCCATCCTGCAAAATCCATTCATTCTTGCCCATTGTGCGGCCCGTCAGCCTTCTATCAGCATCATAAATATCCCAACGCTCCATAATAACCCTCCTAAAACTAACACAAAAATTTACAAATGCGACCAAATTCTATACCTCTGCTACAGAGAGCTTTCATTGCATTCACGTAACAATCAGAGCAATTTTAACGAGCAACATAATCAACGGAAACATTGTCTTGTTCACATTTCGAGCTGCACAACCTAAATACCTAGATAACCTACAGATGCTACCTATGTGAACGACAATGTTTCCATACTCGCGAGTGTCCAAAATTGCTCGTTACGGAATGCAATAAAGCTCGACGCAATTACTTACAACAATCGCGGCAAATACTTAAAAATCAGCCAAAGCCCCAACGTCAGCGCCAGCGCCAAACTCCCGCTATCATAATCAATATACCCAAGATAAAGACTATTCAGCCCCGTCACAAAAATCATATTAAGCCAAAAAAAGCCATACCCCCAAAGAAAAATTCTCACCCAAAGCGGCGGCCTCTTATACGGCTGCTCATCGTTTTGCTTCACGCGGACCATCTCCTTCAAGCACCTCCACAGCATTCAGCTGCTTCGTCAAACGAGCAACAAAACGGCTCGTACTGTGCAGAGCATTCTGCCCCTCCTCCAGCTTGCGCGCACTCTTATCCAGCGCCGCCTCCAAGCCGCTCAGCTCCTGCTTCACCTTATTCAGCAGCTGCCAAACCTCGGTCGTGCGCTGCTGCACAGCCAGCGTGCGAAAGCCAAGCTGCAGGCTATTCACCAGCGCGGCGAGCGTCGAAGGACCGGCAATACACACGCGATAATTCAGCTGAAAATCCTCTGCCAGCCCCGGAATATTCAGCGCCTCCGCAAAAAGCCCCTCGCAGGGCAGATACATAACCGCAAAATCCGTCGAGTACGGCGGACAAATATACTTGTCGCAAATATCCTTCGCCTCGCTCTTTAAGCGACGCTCCAGCTGCTTCGTCGCCGCCTCCGCCGCCTGCGCATCACCATTTTCGCGGGCCTGCTGCAGGCGCTGGTAATCCTCCAGCGGAAACTTGGCGTCCAGCGGCAGCAGCACCTCCTGCTCGCCCTGTCCCGGCAGGCGCAGCGCATACTCAACACGCAGACCGCTGTGCGGCCTGATTTCCGCGTTCTCCACATAACGCGCCTTATCGAGGATATCCTGCAAAATGTTGCCCAGCTGCATCTCGCCCCAAGTGCCGCGCACCTTGACATTCGACAAAATACGGCGCAGCTCGTCCACGCCGCCCGAAAGGCTCTGCATCTGGCCAAGGGATTGGTGCACCTCACCTAAGCGCTTGCTCACCAGCGAAAACTTCTGCTCCAGCGACGTGTTCAAGCGTTCGTCGACCGTCATGCGGATACGCTCCAGATTCTGGTCGGTCAAATCCGCCAGCCTCGCCACACGCTTGTCAATCTGCTCGCTGAGCCTGTCGCTCGTAGCCTGACTCTCCATGCGTGCCGCCCGCGCCAGCGTGCTCTGCTCGCCGCGCAAGTCATACAACGCCTCGCCCAAGCGCCGCTCCAGCAGGTCTAAGCGCTGCGCTGTCAGCTCATCCTTCGGCTTCGCGCGCAGCATAACGAACAAAATAACCACCAACAGGATAGCGATAAAAATCATTAAAGCTATAACCAACATATTCATCAATGAAAGCACCTTTCAACATAAACTTCTGTTTATCTAAACTCTATTTTATTATAAACATTTCTGCGTCGCTTGGCAAGCTGTTTTTTGTCGCTGAGGTGTGAGGAACGCGAACTTCCTCTTTTCTTAAATTTTAATTCTTAGGAGCCAAAAAAATAAAGAGCCTTACAACTACTGTCATAAGACTCTTTGCTGCGTTTTCGTTCAATTCCGTACTCAGCAATAAAACCTTATTTCATTATGAAAGTCATACCAGCGCTCCATAATATCTTTTGAGCGTGCTTCTATAACGTCCATAATATCTCTCAATACCCTGTTGGGAATTTTAGAATTGTTATGGCACAGCAAGCACTTACCACTTTGCGTAATCCAAACCTTAGTAGCATTGGCGGTTGGGACTCCGTTAGTGATATGCACATGAACTGGCTCTAAAGGCTCATTTTCGTTAGACCAAAAATAAATCAGATATCCGGCAACTCTAAAAATTTGCGGCATTTCCTAATCCTCCCTGACGAGCGAAGCGAATTATTAAATGCGCCGTAGACTTAATAATATCCTTTAGCTGTGCTAACTCTAATTCATCAAAGCCTTCTATATCCTGCCATTTATACGCAGGAAGCAGGCAGTAAGCAGACTTAAATCCCTGCATAATCGGTTTTTCCATATATACCTTAACATATTCTTCGCCATCATTATCATATAAAACATCAGAATGGACTATTTCTGTACCATCGTTTAACTGCATAAAAGCGTGCATCATATTATCAGCCCCTTTCTTACGCCCATTATACCACAACCACGCCTACATCTGCAAAGCAAACACTCGCCTTCATTTTCTCCTGCCTTTCCCCCTCTTCTCTCCTTCATCCTGCAAATATTTCTAGAATTGTCCCTGCGAATAGTGTATAATGTAATTACTTGATTAAAAATTTCCTGTATCCGAGGTATCCAGATTATGACAGACAAGAACACTATTCCCAGCAGTGCTGATAAAATTCTTGAGGCAGCGACGCTGCTTTTTGCACATGACACCTTCAGCTCTGTTTCCATAAAAAAGATTGCTGCTGCCAGCGGCGTGAACAGCGCCCTCATCTCCTATTATTTCGGCGGCAAGAAAAATCTTTATCAAGAGGTTCTCTATACGCAGGCAGAAAAGTTCCTTAAGCTGCAGAACACCATCCGCGCGCGTAAGGAATCACCGCTCACCAAGCTGCGTATTTATGTCGACTCTATCGCAGAAATGCAGCAGGCTCAGCCCTACAACATCCACCTGATTTACCGCGAGCTGCTTTCGCCGCAGCCGATGTTTGAGAACTATGTGCGCAACAAGCTGTACCGCATCCATCAGTTCATGGCCGAGCTGGTCGATGAAGCCATCGCCTGCGGTGAAATACGGACGAACATCAAATCAACACACGTTGCCTTCACGCTTGAGGGCATCATCATGTTCTTCTTCCTCACCCAGCGCCAAATCCGCGATATCGGCAAC
>JAIHZV010000127.1 GCA_022718015.1 Phascolarctobacterium sp.
GACGATAAGGACGCGCTTAATCTTGTAGCGATTGCGCAGTCAGCGCCTGGCGTTGTGGCAGCAAATTCGGCTATCATCCTAGGCTACCGCATGGGCGGCCTTTTAGGCACGCTAGTCGCGCTGCTGGCGACGATTCTGCCGCCGCTGATTACGCTGACGCTAATCTCTTATGCTTATGACAGCTTTGCGCACAACCAGTATATCCAGCTGCTTTTAAAGGGTATGCAGTGCGGCGCAACGGCGATTATCATCAATGTGGCGATTGACCTGCTCCGGAAGGAGCTGAAGAAAAAGCTGACGCTGCCGCTTGTGATTATAGCGGGCACGTTTATTGCCAATTATTTCTTTAATGTTAATTTGATGTACGCAGTTATTGTGGATGCCATTATCGGCTTCTTCCTGCTGCGTGACAAAAAGTATGCGTAAGGAGGCTGCCAATGATTTACTGGGAACTTTTTTGGAGCTTTGTCAAGGTCGGTCTTTTTTGCGTAGGCGGCGGCTATGCGTCAATGCCGCTGATTCAGGCCGAGGTTATCGACAATCACGCCTGGATGACGATGGCGCAGTTTATTGATATTTTTACGATTTCACAGATGACGCCTGGTCCTATAGGCATCAATGCAGCGACATTTGTTGGTACGAAGGTCGCAGGTCTGCCAGGGGCCGTGGCGGCGACGGTGGGCTTTGTTTTTCCGTCGATTTTCATTGTGCTGATTTTAGCGAAGCTGTTCTTCAAATATGGCGATATCGGTCCGATTCGTGGTATTTTGAACGGCCTTCGTCCTGCTGTTGTGGCGCTTATCTGCTCTGCCGGCATGAGCTTTGTGCTGCTGGCCTTGTGGAATACAGAAACGCTGCCTAAGGATTTTACGAAGGTTGATTTAGTCGGCTGTATTGTCCTGCCGGTTTCCCTATGGTGCATCCGCCACAAGGTGAGCGTTATCCGCACGCTCTGCCTGAGCGGTGTGCTGGGACTGGTGCTGGGCATTGCCGGAATAAGATGAGAAGGGTACAGAGTTAACGCATTATAAATTAACGGTTGACGTAACCTCGATTCTGCTATATAATAGATACAGTTAACTAACGGAGGACGACGGTTAACTATTAAGATTAGGGATGTGAATGATAATGCAAAAAATTATTGCTTTGGCCGAGAAGGTTTTAAACGGCCAGGATATTACTAGAGAAGAAGCTGAATACTTGATAAATGTGAGCGATGACGATACCATGGTGCTTCTGTCCATGGCAGACAAGATTCGCCAAAAATATGCTGGTAATGAGGTTGACTGCTGTGCTATCATCAATGGCCGCAGCGGTAAGTGCAGCGAGAACTGCAAGTTCTGTGCTCAATCCGCACATTATCACACCGGCGTTAAGGAATATGGCCTGCTGAGCGAAGAGGAAATCTTCAATGCAGCAAAGAAGGCTAAGGAAGCAGGCGCTGTACGCTTCTCCATCGTAACTAGCGGCCGCGGCCAGAGCAAGGCTGATGACTTTGAAAACATCTGCCGTACTCTGAAGCGCATCAAGGAAGAGCTGCACATCGAGGTTTGCGCTTCTCTGGGTATTCTTACCGTAGAGCAGGCACAGGAGCTGCGCAAGGTTGGCGTAACCCGCTACCATTCCAATTTGGAAACTGCCGGCAGCAACTTCCCTAACATTTGCACTACTCATACTTATGCTGATAAATTCGTTACCATCAAAAATGCACAGGCTGCTGGCCTGCGTGTTTGCAGCGGTGGTATCCTTGGCCTTGGCGAAACGCGCGAGCAGCGTGTAGAATGGGCCTTCACTCTGAAAGAGCTTGGCATTGACAGCGTACCGCTGAATATGCTGACACCGATTCCGGGCACGCCGTTTGAAAACAACAAACCGCTGTCTCCGCTCGAAATCCTGCGTGCATTTGCAGTTTTCCGCTTTGTACTGCCGAAGGCACAAATCCGTACTGCCGGCGGCCGTGAGGTTAACCTGCGTGACTTGCAAGCCATGGCACTCAATGGCGGCGCAAGCGGCATCATGATTGGCGGCTATCTGACAACTGCAGGCCGTGGCACTGACCGCGATATGCAGATGCTCAAGGACCTTGACCGTCCGCGCAGCAAGCCGAACCTTAATTAATTAGTTTTCATTAAAATTGCTAATAAAAACTTACACCTTAAAATCTCGAAGAATGCAGGCTGTTATGCGAGCAGCCTGCATTTTTTCTTTATTTTAGCGCAAGCGTATAAGGCATCATCTGCTTCAGAATGACTCCTAGGAGTACCTCTAGTACGCCTTCGTCGTCATTCTTCGCATCTAATACCTTCTCGCTTGCGCTTAACGGCTTCGTTTCTTCGCATCTGGCACATTCTGACGCAGATATTATTCTGCGTTGGTATACATTATCTGCTTGATTTTGTGGTATAATAGAATTTACTAATGAATTATAAGAGGTGAAGCAAGATGCAGTCACACTTTCTGATTATTACCGGTATGTCCGGTGCAGGCAAGACGCAGGTTGTGCGCACGCTGGAGGATTTGAATTTCTTTTGCATAGATAATCTGCCGGCGACGCTGATTCCTAAATTTGCGGAGCTTTGCCGCCAGACCTCTGAGGATAAGGTTGCACTCGTTGTCGATATCCGCGGCGGTGCTTTTTTCGATAAGCTTTTACAGGTTCTCGATGAGATGGAGGCCAGCGGACAGAAATATGAATTACTTTTTCTTGACGCTTCTGATGCGACGCTGGTGCGCCGTTATAAGGAAACGCGCCGCCGCCATCCCTTGGGTGAGCGCAATACGCTGCTGAAAAATATTACCTGTGAACGTGAGCTTTTGGATCCGCTGCGCGAGAAGGCGACGTATCTTATCAATACGACAACGCTGAGCCCGGCGCAGCTGAAGGCGAAGGTGACGGAGCTTTTTGGCGAGGGCTCGTCGAAGGAGCGCATGGGTATTGTTGTGCGTTCGTTTGGCTTTAAGCATGGTCTGCCGCTGGACAGCGACCTTGTGCTGGATGTGCGCTTTCTGCCGAATCCGTTTTATGTTGAGGAGCTGCGCCATATGACGGGCAACGATCGTCCCGTGGCTGATTTTATCTGCCGCTATCCGCAGACCTTCCAGTATTTAAAGCTTGAGGAGCAGCTGCTTGATTTTCTTGTGCCGCAGTATATCAATGAGGGCAAGGCGCAGCTTGTTATCAGCGTTGGCTGCACTGGTGGCCAGCATCGTAGCGTGTTTATTGCCAATAAGCTGTATGAGCATCTGCGTGAAAAGGGCTATAATGTGGAAGTTACTCATCGAGATATTCCCAAAAAGAATTAAGGGAGGAAGCTATGGGCTGGATTAGCTGGTTATGTCCGGGCATTAACTTGAAGCGCTGGCTGCTGCTGTTTGCAGTGGGCGTTTTGCTTTGTGCCTTGGGCTTAGCTTTATTTTTTAATTATCAGCTGATGGGCAAGGCGGAGGAGCTGCTGTTTCAGATGACCTATCTGACGACAGGACGCTATTCTAATGGCCTTATCATGACGCTGGGCGTGGCTTTTCTTATAGTTGGCTTCGCTATCATGGTTTATGGTACACGCCGTCTGATCAGCTCGGTTGTTTCTGTGGTTTTGCCGGAGAAAAGCGGCTCGCTGATGGAAACAATTTTTATGCAGCGTAAGCTGACGCATGGTCCTGCGATTACTGTTGTGGGCGGTGGCACAGGCTTATCGACGCTTTTGCGCGGTATGAAATATATCACTAATAACTGTACTGCTGTCGTGACCTCGGCGGACGATGGCGGTTCCTCCGGACGCTTGCGTAAGGAGCTGGGCATTATTCCTCCCGGCGATTTGCGTAACTGCCTGACGGCCTTGGCTGACCGCGAGCCGTTGATGGAGCGCCTGATGCAGTACCGCTTTCAGGGCGATTCGCCGCTGGCAGGCCATTGCTTTGGCAATCTTTTTATTGCGGCGATGGCGCAGGCTGAGGGCGGCATGGAGGCCGGACTGAATGCGACGAGCCAGATTCTCAAGGTGCGCGGCAGGGTTATTCCCTCGACGCTGGAGAATATCCAGCTGCAGGCACGCATGACGGACGGCACTGTTGTTACAGGCGAGTCTGAGATTCCTAAGGCACGCAAGCATATCAAGCGCATGCTGATGCTGCCTGCTGATGCGGAGGCGGCCAACGGCGCTATTGAGGCAATTTTAAAGGCTGACGTGCTGATTTTCGGGCCGGGCAGCTTATATACGAGTGTTATTCCGAATATGCTGGTCAGCGGCATCCGCGAGGCTGTGCTGCAGTCGAAGGCGGTCAAGATTTATGTCTGCAATGTTATGACGCAGCCTGGCGAAACTGATGGCTATGGCGCCTATGAGCATGTGCAGGCGCTGATTAAGCACGCCGGAGCGCAGTTCCTTGATTATGTTATTGTCAACGATCAGGAGATCACTGCTGAGCAACTGCGCCAGTATAATGCGGAGGGCTCAATGCCGATCAGGCCGGATATTGATAAAATCCGCGAGCTGGGTATTACGGTTGTGCCTGCGCGCCTGATAAGCAAGGACGACCTTGTGCGTCATGATCCGCGTAAGCTGGCACGCATTCTTATCGCCTTGATTTATCGTCTGCGTCTGTTTGGACGCGGTATGCAGTTCTTTGATTATTTCTTTATGAAGCAGGGTATGAAGAAGCTTTCTAAAGAGGATAAATAAATTTTAAGAAAGGAGGAGGCCGATGTCT
>JAIHZV010000128.1 GCA_022718015.1 Phascolarctobacterium sp.
ATACTGTACTTAACAAAGTAGAGCCAGACCCTATTTTTTTATGAGCTGGCGAAGGGGGCGAGAAAATGCGACGTTGGCAAATTATTTTTGGTGCCTGCCTGATGACGCTTGTGACGACGTTGAGCCTGGCGTGGGCGGCGCAGGAATACAAAACGCAGGTTAAGCTTAGCGGTACAAAGCTGTCCGTGCAGCATTTGGTAGAGGGCAAGGATAAAATCAGGGAATCTGCCGTGCTGCTCAATAAGAATAATAAGATAGTCACTCGCTGGAAGCAGCGCACGACGAATAAATGGTATAAGGACTACCAAGATGGCTGGAAATATTTCCGCTATATTCCTTATACTATGGATATGAAAAATCTTCCTGCTGGAAACTATCGCTTTGTGACGACCACAACGCTGGCGAATAAGCAGTCCTTTAAGGAAACGCGCAAGATAAAATTTAAGCCGAAGGTGACGATGCAATATAGCAAAACTAAAATTGTACGCAACGAAAACGGTGACATCTGGCAGCGCTTGTATTTCCAAAAGAAGGCTTCCGCAGGGAAAATGTGCTATGCGCAAATTTTTGACAAAAACAATAAGCTTGTGCACAGCGTTAAATACAAGGCAAAAAATGCTAATGAGGACTTTGCGTTCAGCTGGAACGGCTGGGAACGTGGCAAGTCTGCGAAGAAATGTCCTAAAGGCATGTATACAGTGAAATATTGGATGGACGGCGTGAATCCGAAGACGGCGAAGTTCCGCCTGAGCATTTGAGGAGGGGTGGATTATGAAAGCAAGAAATATTTTCAGCCTGCTTTTAACCATACTTCTATGCTGCATGACGGTGCTTAGCTTTGCTGCCTCGAAAAAGAATTGGCAGGATGCTCAGGGAAGCTATGTGTGGACGGAAAGCAGTCAGTTTAATAATGGCATTTTGAATATCAAGCCCTTGGAGGAGGATATCTATCTGTTTGAATTTAAGGTGGTGCGCGGCAGTGAGGCTGATGACAGCGCCGAGGAATTTCAGACAGCCGGGACATTGCTGCTGAACGATGAGGGTGTTGGTGAGGCAGGGGTGCTTGTAGGCGACGAGGAAAGCGTAAGCCTGCAGTTTGTTTTGGCAGACAAGACGATGACAGTTACGCAAATAGGTGAGCTGCCCTTAGAAGTTCAGGGCGATTATAAATATAATGAAGCAGCCTTTGACGTATCGGAAAATGCAGCTGTGGCGATTATCGAAAGCCTTCCTGCTAATTTAACGAGCTTAGGTCCTGCGAACAGGCCGTATAAGCTGCTTTATGCTGATGAGACTGTGGACGGCTGGTTTTATCAGGTTGTTGCTGTGCATGTGCCTACCAATAGTATTATTGCCAAATATCTGGTGGCTGCTGATTTGAGCGCTGTATATCGTAATGATGCAGAGGAGCCCGGCTTGATTTATGGCACACCGGAGAATATGCTGGCAGCTCAAAGGGCACCGCTGATAGATGATAAAGAGGAGACTCCGCCTGCTGTAGAGAATGCGGAGCTTGAGGGCGATGCGGAGGAAGAAGAGCAGTCCTTGAGCAGTGATGCACAGGCTACTCCGTTGGTGGTTATTGCTCCTGAGCAGGAAAGCCTGCGCGTGGGAGAGAGTACGCAAATAATAACTATGCTTCCCGGTAATATTGGCTGCACAGTTGCTGATTTGCAAAGCTCTGACACTGCTATCGTCAAGATTGATGGAGAAAGGCTTGTCGGTGTGGCACCTGGCATGGCGACTATAAAGGGAAATATCCATCTGGAAAAGGGCAAGAAGGATTTTGTGGTTTTGGTTACGGTATATGAGCCGCAGCTGGAGAATACGTCTATGCCTACACATATCGCAATCGGCGAAAAGCTGCCGCTCGAAGTATTCGTTATGGGCGAAGAGGGCTTTGTGCAAGCAGAGTGGAGTGTCAGCGATGAAAAGCTTGCTGTGATTGAGGACGGCAAGCTTATTGGCAAGGCTGATGGCCTGGTGACTGTTACTGCTACGTATGGCGAGCTGACTGGTTCGTGGTATGTTGCTGTAGGCAAGGCAGAGCTGCCGTTGGGCGCTATTGACGGCGAAGACGATGAAGATGGCTGGAGCTGGCTGACGATTATCGGCGCTGTCGTGATTGTTGGGGGAGCAGCGCTGTGGTTCTTCAGAAGAAAAAAGTGAGATAATGCAAAAAAGCTGCTGCCTTTGGCTTTACGCCAGAGGTCAGCAGCTTTAAATTTTAGTCAGATTTTATTTCTCAATCAGAGCCATACCAGCTTCAAGAGCTTTGGTATTAGCCTCTTCGGTTCCTTTAGGAACGCGGTTCAGCACAGCCTTGAGAATTGCTTCTTTAGAAACGCATTTGGTCAGTGCAACTACAGCGCCCAGAGCAACGATGTTGGCGAACAGCGTCTTGCCGCAAACAGTGTTAGCAGTGTGGGTGATAGGCAGGTCAACGCGTTTGCCGTACTTGCCGGGAACTTCATTTACGAAGAGCGTATCGGTGATAACAGTGGTGTGCTCGTCGCAGTCAGCGATGAACTTGTTAGCAGCCTCTTGGCTCATTACCAGCAGTGTATCCGGGCAGATAACGCGGCTGAAATAAATAGCCTCGTCGCTGATGATTGCCTCAGCCTTGGAGGAGCCGCCGCGGGCTTCCGGGCCATAGGATTGGGATTGTACAGCCAGCTTGTCGTCTAAGAGGGCAGCTTCGGCTAAAATAATACCAGCGGTAATCAGACCTTGACCACCGGTACCGGAGAAACGAAAGCTATGTCTCATGATTATTTACCCTCCTGTGCACGTTTGATGATTTCGTCGTAAGCCTTGGTGTATTCCATAACGTCATTATTTTCGTAGAGTACACCAATGGGGAACTTGCCTGCAGCAACAGCCTCGGCCTTCTTCTCTTCGTCCATACGGTCCCAAACAGCCTTCATAACGCCATGGTCACGCTGCCATGCCATCATTTGTGCAGGGCCGCCCATCTTGTTCTGACGACCGAAGGAAATCGGGCAGGCGCTGACAGCTTCGATGATGGAGAAGCCCTTGTGCGCAATGCCTTTAGCGATAACGTCAACCAGTACAGGTACATGGTAGGTGGTTGCGCGTGCTACGAAGGTTGCACCGGCAGCCTTTGCCAGCTCAAGCAGGTTGAAGCTCGGTTCTACAGTGTAGTACGGAGCAGTGGTTGCTTTGGAATGAATCGGCGTCATCGGAGAATATTGACCGCCGGTCATGCCGTAGATGCTGTTGTTGAAAACAACAAGCGTCAGGTCGATGTTGCGGCGTGCAGCATGAATCAGGTGGTTGCCGCCGATCGCGGTGCAGTCACCGTCGCCGCTGCAAACTACAACGTTCAGCGCAGGGTTAGCCATTTTTACACCGGTAGCAATCGGCAGAGCACGGCCATGCAGTGTGTTGGCAGTGTTGAAGTCCAGATAGCCGGAGGAACGGCTGGAGCAGCCGATACCGCTGATTACGGCAACGTCGTCCTTTGCCAGACCTTGTTTATCAATTGCTTTTACAATAGCGCCGGTGATAACGCCATTGCCGCAGCCGGGGCACCAGATGTGAGGCAGACGGCCCGGGCGGAAATATTTATTGATTAAATTTTCCATTTCACTCATCGTTTTTTCTCCTCTCATCCGTTAGGCCATAGCCTTTTTGATTTCAGCTAACAGTTCAGCCGGAGTAGCAGATTCGTTATCGTATTTAGCATACAGGCTTACAGGAACCTTGCCTGCTACAGCGCGTTCAACCTCCAGCACATATTGGCCGCAGTTGAGCTCGTGTACGAGGATGCCTTTAACCTTGCTTGCCAGCTCCTGCATTTGCTTTTCAGCAAACGGCCAGATGGTAATCGGGCGGACGAAGCCAACCTTCAGGCCTTCCTTGCGTGCCATGTCGACAGCTTCATAAGCAGTGCGGGCAGCACCGCCGAAGGCTACAACAGCAAATTCAGCGTCCTCCATACGATAGTTTTCTACTTGTACGATGTCTTCGAGATTATCCTCTAATTTAGTGCGCAGACGATCCTGAGAGGTGCGGGTTGCTTCGCCGGTGCCCTTCGGGAAACCGGTTTCATCATGCACCAGACCGGATACGTGCCAGCGGTAGCCGCTGCCAAAGTCTGCCATAGCAGGAACCTTGGAGCCTTCCTCGCAGCCGTAAGCCAGATAGTCCTCGGGTGCGCAGGTCGGGCGCTTGCGTTCTGCCTGCGGGATTTCGTCATAGGTTTCGGGCAGCTCGATTTTTTCGCGCATGTGGCCGATAACCTCGTCCATCAGGAGAATAACCGGACAACGATATTTTTCGCTCAGTGCTACAGCACGCAGAGTCAGATCGAAGCATTCAGGAACGCTGGACGGAGAGATGGTGATCAGCCAGTGGTCACCGTGGGTGCCCCAGCGAGTCTGCATAACCTCGCCTTGAGCAGGGGAGGTCGGCTGGCCTGTAGCAGGGCCTACACGCTGTACGTTGACAATAACGCAGGGGATTTCGGCGCTGCAAGCCAGACCGAGCATTTCCTGTTTCAGGGAGAAGCCCGGGCCGCTGGTTGCGGTCATAGCCTTTTTGCCAGCCATGGATGCGCCGATAACGGTGCCGAGACCGGCGATTTCGTCTTCAGTCTGCATAAATTTGCCACCAACCTGCGGCAGACGCAGAGCTAATTGTTCAGCAATTTCGGTAGAAGGGGTGAT
>JAIHZV010000129.1 GCA_022718015.1 Phascolarctobacterium sp.
CCTTAAAAAAGATATATAATAGTTTTATTTCGCCGCAAAGCAAAAAACTCCTGCTAACACTCCGGCAATTTATAAAATTACTGCCGGCCTGCCTATTCAGGGCATAAGAAAAATGGGCCTGCTAAAGACCCATTTATGGTTAGATTCATTATTCACGATTTTTCTTCAGCATCTTAGCCAGCTCGACAATATCCTCTAAGGTGATATCGCCGGCAGCAGACGTTTCACTGCTTTCTTCTTCAAAATCCTTAAAGAACTCGCTAATCGGGCACTGCAGCACCTGGTGCAGCTTAATCAGATTAGGAATAGTCAGGCCGGCGCGGCCATTTTCGATATTGCTTAAATGCGTCTGCGTAACCCCGATCTCCTTAGCTAAAGCGGTTTGAGAAATATGCTTGGTGATACGGGTCATTTTCACGCGAGTACCAATCAGCTTGTTATAATTCTCGGTATTCTTCTCGTCCATGCGAATGCCTCCTCCTTCAAAAATATATTTTTCTCTGTTTGGACATATTCTTAAACAACTAAATTATATCACACATATTCATTCAAGGCAATGGTTTTTTAAATTAACATAAGTTGTTAAACTTAGCACCTATTATTTTAGTATGCAGGTATAACGTAAAATGAAGAAAAATAACGATAAGAAAAAGGCGGACATTATTCTCTTTTGTAGAAAATAAGTCCGCTCTTTTAAAGTTTTTGGTTATATTTATGCTCTAATAAGCTTGCCCGGGTTCAGGATATTATTCGGATCCATAGCGCGTTTAATAGTCTGCATAATAGACATTTCTACCGGGTTGCAGTAAGCAGCCAGGGCGTCAATCTTTTTCGCACCAATGCCGTGCTCGCCGGACAGGCGGCCGCCGATGCTGTAAACGTAAGCATAGCAGATTTTGTGGAATTCCTGCAGCTGCTTCTCCCATTCCTCGTCGGTCATATCCATCTTCAGGCAGTTGAAGTGCAAGTTGCCGTCGCCGGCATGAGCCAGGCACATGCATTCAAAATCAAATTTTTTGGAAACATCCATCAGGTAATTCAGGCAGGTTGCAATCTGGTCAACAGGCACAACAAGATCGTCGGAGGTGGAAACCTTGCTCTTAGCCTTAGAGCCCTCCAGACAGCTGCGGCGTACCTTCCATACGCGCTCGTCAGCCTCAACAACGTCGGTTGCACCGCAGGCAGTGCAGATTTCGTCAAGCTGCTCCATCTTCAGATCCAGCTCGTCCTCGTTGAAGGTTTCAACGGTAACGATAACGTAGCTGCCATCCTCATAATGCGGCAGACGCAGCTCAGCATAATCGCTGGCAGCACGTACAAAGCCATTATCCATGAACTCTACGCTGGTCGGATTCAGGCCAGCCTTAATCAGCGCAGGCACAAGGTTAACTGCCTTCTGCACCTCAGTGAAGACAGCAAGAATATCAATACGATAAGGGCAAAGCGGCAAAAGCTTCAGCGTAGCCTTCGTAATAATGCCCAGCGTACCCTCGCTGCCCATCACGAGCTGGTCAAGGCAATAGCCGGTGCTGCATTTTTTCAGGCGGCTGCCCAGCTCAACGATTTCGCCGGTCGGGGTAACAACCTCAACGGAATAAACCTGATGACGCGTCGTGCCATAGCGCACAGCCTTGTTGCCGCCTGCATTCGTAGCAATGTTGCCGCCGATCATGCAGCTGTCAGCACTGCACGGGTCACCGGCATACAGCAGGCCTGCTTCGTTAGCCTTGGCCTGAATCTCAGAGGTCAGCGCACCAGCCTCAACCTCCATATACATAGCTTCAGCGTCTAGCTTAAGAATTTTATTCATGCGCTCCATCATCAGCACAATGCCACCATAAACAGGAATAGCACCGCAGGAAACGCTGGTACCGGCACTGCGCGGAGTTACGGGAACAAGATATTTGTTAGCGATTTTCATGATGGCTGCAACCTCTTCGGTGCTGCCCGGCCATACAACTACCTCCGGCAGATGATGGTAATGCGGATCCGGCTCCTCGTCGGTTTTGTAACGCTCGAGGGTTTCAGCATCATTTTTTACATGCTCAGCACCAACTGCGGCACGCAGAGCCTCAAGGACTTCTTCGGTTACGGGATTGTAAGTGGTCATGTGATTATACACTCCTTTTCTACTTAGCTACAATGCTACATATTTACTTTACTAAAGACCGTCAGAAACCAGACGCAAGCCGCTGCTTTCTTAGCGACAATCTTAAATATTAAAGACCTTACCGGGATTCAGGATATTATTCGGATCCCAAGCACGTTTGATTTTTCTCATCAGCTCCAGCTCTCCGCCGGGCGTAAAGCGCTCCAGGAAATGTGCCTTCTTCGAGCCTATGCCATGCTCGCCGGAAAGCCTGCCGCCATGCGCATAAGCGTAGGTGTAAACCTCCTCGGTAAACCTGCTCAGCTCAGCCTCCCACTGCTCATCACTCAGCTCCAGCTTGCACAGCACAATGTGCAGATTACCGTCACCGATATGCGCATTTATACGCAGCGGGAAGGGATATTTGGCAACAGTTTTGATAATAAACTGAATCATATCACTCATCTCATCGACAGGAACGACAACATCGTCCGTCGTGCAAACCTTGCTGATGAGGCTTACGGATTCCAGACAGTTGCGGCGCATCGTCCAGATACGCTCGTCTGCCTCCAACACGTCGACAGCGCCTGCTTCCTCGCAGATGCCTGCAGCCTGCTCCATCTTCATGTCCAGCTCATCCTCATTGAAGGTTTCTATCGTGATGATAACATAAATACCATCCTCAACATGCGGCGCACCGGCAAACTCCAGATATTCCGAGGTCGTGCGCACATTGGGATTATCCATATATTCTATACTCGTCGGCTCAATACCTGCTTTTATCAATTGCGGCACCACGCCGATAGCAGCCATCGGATCGTGGAAAATCGCCAGCATATCAATCTTATACGGCGGCAGCGGCTGCAGCTTCAGCGTTACCTGCGTAATAATACCCAGCGTACCCTCACTGCCGATAACCAGCTGCTCCATGCAATAGCCGGTGCTGCACTTTTTCAGCGGCGAGCCAAGGTCGACAATATCGCCATAGGGCGTAACTATCTGCACGGCATAAACCTGATTGCGCGTTACGCCGTAACGCACAGCCTTGATGCCGCCTGCATTCGTCGCCAAATTGCCGCCGATCTGGCAGCTGTCGCTGCTCGAAGGATCGCCCGCATAAAGCAGCTTCTCCGCCTTCGCCGCAGCCTGAATATCCAGCGTGCGCACACCAGCCTGCGCCACCATGTACAAGCCTTCCTTATTCAGCTCGATTATTTTGTTCAGGCGCTCCATCAAAAGCACCACGCCGCCCTTATCGGCAATCGCGCCGTCCACGATGCCCGTACCGCCGCCGCGCACCGTCAGCGGAATGAGGTACCTGTTGCACAGCTTCACCACGCCGGCAATCTGCTCAGCATCGGCAGGCAGCACAACAACGTCCGGCAGATGAAAGCAGCGCTCGTCTGCCTCCTCATCCGTCTTATAGCGGTCAAGCGTATCTGCATCAGTTTTGACGTAGCTTTCACCGAGCAGCGTTTTCAATTCATCTATAAATTCAGGAGTTACGGAATTATAATTACTCATAAATCTTCACCTTTTTATATACCCTCTCTGCCTCGCCTGTGCCCTTCGGGTACAAGCTCGGCATCTCTCCCTAACGCTAAGACCCAGTTTTTACAAGCTTGCGCAGTAAAAACTGTTGGTCGTGCTAACATCGCTTGCGATGGATAGGGAGAGCATTTTCGTCGTGCTCTTTTTACGATAGTACTTTTAAAAAGTCTCCCCTGTAAGGGGAGATGTCGCTATAAGCGACAGAGGGGTATCGACGGTCTCTTACGCATTAAATACCTTGCCAGGGTTCAGAATAAGATTCGGATCCCACGCACGCTTAATTCTGCGCATCAGCTCCAGCTCTCCGGCAGGCGTAAACTCTTCCATATAGGCCAGCTTCTTCGCACCAATGCCGTGCTCGCCAGCCAGGCGTCCGCCCTGAGCATAAGCATAGGCGTAAACCTCTTCATGGAAGTCATGCACAATTTTTTCCCATGTTGCATCATCAAGGTCGCATTTGCACAGCACGATATGCAGATTGCCGTCACCAATATGCGCATTGATTTTTACAGGAATTGGGAACGGATACTTGCTGCCGATATGCATAATCTCCTTAATCGTCGGCGCAATGCGGTCAACAGGCACGACAACGTCGTCTGTCAGCGACACCTTGCTGACGAGGCTGATGGATTCCTGACAGTTGCGGCGCATCGCCCAGATGCGGTCGTCTGCCTCCAGAACCTCGACTGCACCGGCAGCCTCGCACAGCTCGTCGAGCTGCTCCATCTTCATATCCAGCTCATCCTCGCTGAAGGTTTCCACCGTGATGATAACATAAATGCCGTCCTCATAGTGCGGCGCACCCTTAAACTCAATATAATCAGCGCAGGCACGCACATAGGAGTTGTCCATATATTCCATGCTCGTCGGATTCAGACCGGCCTGCATAATCTTCGGCACCACGTCGAGAGCCTTGAACGGATCGTCGAATACAGCCAAAAGGTCAAAGCGATACGGCGGCATCGGCTGCAGCTTCAATGTTACCTTGGTGATAATGCCCAGCGT
>JAIHZV010000130.1 GCA_022718015.1 Phascolarctobacterium sp.
GATTACGCATAACCTTTTTGAAAAGAAAATCATGACCAATAGTCAGGTCATCAAATTTTGGCGATAACATAGCCATAGAGTTTTCCTCCTTTAATTATAATATCTGACTCCACAAAATACAACTATACGCCAAAAAACAAAAAAGCAGTACACATAGCGCTCGGAAAACCGAGCACCATAGGTACTGCTAAAAGCTAAAGTTGAATCAATAGCTTAATACTAACGACGTAAGTCGAGAGGTCCTGCTTATATAGTTGTAAATGTTGAATCTATAGTTAAGTATACAGGAGAAATAATATAAAGTCAAGTAAAATTCTGATAATATACTGCTTGTTACTTGTCAACACTATCTGTGTTTCAAGCATTTAAATCCTCCATGAGCTCAGCCACAGAACTAAACTTACGGCTGAGGTTTTTGCCTTCTTCAACGTTTTGAATAGCTTTCAAGGCCTTCTTATTAGCCTTTAAATTCTTATCCATACGAATATTAAGATTAACAGTAGAGGTAGACATAATATCACTCCTTTCTCTATATATTGTAATGCTTATGCTTTACAAAGTCAATAAATAGGATGTTTTTGCGTATAAGCCAAGCGAAGTGACTGGGGGTTTGCGCACATTCTCCCTTGACAAACTCCATTCTTTTTTATATACTAAAGAGTAAGCTAGGAAGAAGAGGAGTAGCCTGCAAGCTTAGCGAGCCGCGAGGGTGTAAGGCGGCAATGGCAGGTGAAGGCACTTTGGAGCTGTAAATACATATTGATTGAGGCGGGCTGCGAGAGCAGTCAAGCAGGGTGGAACCGCGGAGTTCGTATTTTGAGCATCTTCGTCCCTGTAACACTTATGTTACAGAGGCGCAGGTGCTTTTTGTTTTTACTTCGTCCCTCGTAACAAATATAGGAGGCAGAACATGGATTTTCAAACAATTATTTTGAAGCTGCAAAAATTCTGGGCTGAACAGAAATGCATCATGGCACAGCCCTACGACATCGAAAAGGGCGCCGGCACCATGAACCCGTCCACTTTTTTGCGCGTATTAGGACCTGAGGATTGGCGCGTTTGCTACGTTGAGCCTTCCCGTCGTCCGGCAGACGGCCGTTATGGCGACAACCCGAACCGTCTGTTCCAGCATCATCAGTTCCAGGTTATCGTTAAACCGTCCCCGGAAAACATTCAGGAGCTGTACCTGCAAAGTCTGGCTGAGCTGGGCATTCATCAGGAGGAGCATGATATCCGCTTTGTTGAGGATAACTGGGAATCTCCGACTCTGGGCGCTTGGGGCCTGGGCTGGGAGGTTTGGCTGGATGGCATGGAAATCACCCAGTTCACTTATTTCCAACAGGTTGGCAGCATCGACGTTAAGCCGGTAACTGTAGAAATCACGTACGGCCTGGAGCGTCTGGCTATGTATATCCAGGGCGTTGAGAATGTATTTGATATTAAATGGGTTGGCGACATCACCTATGGTGACGTTTTCCACACTAATGAGGTTGAGCAGTCCTACTACAACTTCCAGGTTGCAGACACTGCACTGCTTTTCGACCTGTTCGACAAATATGAGGCAGAAGCAAAACGCGTTATCGAGCTTGGCTATATCCGTCCTGCTTACGACTACGTGCTGAAATGCTCTCATACCTTTAACCTGCTGGATTCCCGCGGCGCTATCAGCGTTAGCGAGCGTACCGCTTATATCGGCCGTGTACGCGCTATGGCTCGTCTGTGCGCGAAGGCTTATGTTGCACAACGTGAAGAAATGGGCTTCCCGCTGCTGAAGAAAGGGGAGAATAAATAATGGAAAAATTACTTTTTGAAATTGGTACTGAAGAAATCCCTGCGAAGTTTATGCCTAATATCCTGGCTCAGCTGAAAGAGCTGGCTGAAAAGAAAATGACCGAGCTGCGCATTCCGTTCGAGTCTGTAAAAACTTATGGCACTCCGCGCCGCATGACCTTTATTGCCAGCGGTGTGGCAGAGGCTCAGGAGGACAGCACTGTTGAGGCTAAAGGGCCTTCTGCAAAAATCGCTTTCGTAAACGGCGATATTCACGGCGAACCGTCCAAGGCTGCACAAGGCTTTGCTCGTGGCCAGGGCGTGGACGTGAAGGAGCTTGTTGTTCGCGATAACTATGTTTATGCAATCAAGCATCTGGCTGGGCAGCCGGTTAAAGAGCTGCTGCCGGGCCTGCTGATGGATATTCTTACCAGCCTGAACTTCCCGAAAAACATGCGTTGGGCTGACCATGACTTTAAATTTGTTCGCCCGATTCGCTGGCTGGTTGCTCTGTTTGGCGAAGAGGTTATTCCGGTAGAAATCACCGGCGTAAAATCCGGCAAATTCAGCCGCGGTCACCGCTTCCTGCGTCGCAGTGCTGTTGATGCTGCTATGGAGCATGAATCCTTCATTGATGCAGCTAAGGCTGTACTGGGCAATGCAGCTGCGAAGGCTAAAAATGCTGTGGCTTCTGCTGCTCTGGGCACCTATGGCGCTGTAGAGATTCCGAATGCAGATGCTTATGAAAAGACTTTATATGATAACTTTGTTATGGTTGACCAGGACGCTCGCCGTGAGCTGATCCGTCAGCAGGTTACTGATATGGGCATTGCTGAAGGCGGCCATGCAGAAATCAATGAGGACCTGCTGGAAGAGGTTAACTATCTTGTTGAATGGCCGACTGCTCTGTGCGGCAATTTTGAGGATAAGTTCCTGGCTCTGCCGAAGGAATGCATTATTACGCCGATGCGTGAGCACCAGCGTTACTTCCCGGTTTTGGCTGAGGACGGCTCTCTGCTGAACAAATTCATCACCGTACGTAATGGCGGCAAGGAGCATCTGGATATCGTTGCTCATGGTAATGAGCGCGTTCTGCGTGCTCGTTTGAGCGATGCTGAGTTCTTCTTTGATGAAGACAGAAAGCAATCTCTGGCTGACCGTCTGGAGAAGCTGAAAACTGTTTCCTTCCAGGAAGGCCTGGGCAACATGAACGACAAGAGCAACCGTCTGGTTCAGGCTGCTGATATGCTGGCTATGGCTATCAACGCAAAGGTTGACAAAGAAAAGCTGGAACGCGCTGCTCTGCTGTGCAAATGCGACCTCGTAACCGGCATGGTTATCGAGTTCACCGAGCTGCAAGGCGTTATGGGCCGTGAATATGCTAAGCTGGACGGCGAGGCTCCGGAGGTTGCTCTGGGCATTTACGAGCATTATCTGCCGCGCTTCGCCGGCGATGAGCTGCCGCAGACCGATATTGGTCGTCTGGTTGGTATTGCTGACAAGCTGGATAACATCTGCGCAACCTTTAGCCGTGGTCTGGCTCCGACCGGCTCTCAGGATCCGTATGCTCTGCGCCGCCAGGCTCTGGGTATTATCAACATTTTGCTGGACGCAAACTACCATGTATCCATGTACAAGGTTATCGCTGGCAGCCTCTATCTGCTGAACATTCCGGCAGAGGAGACCAAGAAGCTTGTTCCGCAAATTGCTGAGTTCCTGAAGCAGCGTCTGCGTAACCTGATGATTGACCAAGGCATCCGCTATGATGTTGTGGACGCTGTTATGGCAGAGGAGCGCAACGACGACTTTGCTGATCTGGTAGCTCGTGCGCAGGCTCTGAACAGCTTTGTTGCTGCTGAAGAGGCTCCGGCGCTGATTCAGGCTGCAACCCGTGTTGCTAACCTGTGCAAGAAGATTGAAGAGGAAACTGCAATTAATCCGCAGCTCTTCGTTGCTCCGGCTGAGGGCGAGCTGCATGATGCAGCAGTTGCCAGCAGCAAGGAGGTTCTCGCAGCAACTGTGAAATATGATTATGCAGCAGTGCTGGCAGAGGCAACTAAGCTCGTTGCACCGATTAACAAGTTCTTCGAGGACGTTATGGTTATGGATGAGGATGTTCGCGTGAAGAACAACCGTCTGGCTTTGCTGTCCGCAGTTAAGGATATCACCCATGCCGTAGGCGATCTGAGCGCTATCGTGCAATAATTTCTTTATAAATAGCAGGCGATTTTCCCGCTTGTGTAATATGTGGCGTTAAAAGCAGCATGACTTCGGTTGTGCTGCTTTTTTTGCTGCGGCTTTTGAACAGCTCGCCGAGCAGCGGAATGTCACCAAGAAAGGGCACGCGGCGCAGGCTTTCCTGCTGCTCGTCGCTGATGAGACCGCCGATGATGAGCGTTTCGCCGCTGTACATGCGCACGTTGGTGTCGGCTGTACGGCTGGTGATGCGGTAGTTCTTCAGCTCACTGACGAGCGAGGGCGTGCTGACCTCAGTATGCACCTTGGCGGTGACCATCCTTCCGTCCGCGCTGATAATAGGGCAGTAGGCGAGTTTGATGCCGGCGTCGAGGTATTCCGTCGCCGTGTAGGTGCCGCTGCTGTCATGTTTTTCGGTCTGTACGGGAATATGGTCACCGATGAAGATGCTCGCCTCGCGTCCGGGGATAGTGATAATGCGCGGTGTGGCGAGAATTTTAGCTTTGCCGCTGGTGATTAAGGCATTTAATGTAGCATGGAAGCGAAAGGAGTAGCCATGCCAAACTTTAAAGTTGCCGCCGTAGCTGTTGCTGTTG
>JAIHZV010000131.1 GCA_022718015.1 Phascolarctobacterium sp.
CGGTATCCGTAGAGAAGTACGGGTTACCGGTGCCGGCAGCAAAGATAACAACTCTTGCCTTTTCCATATGACGGATAGCACGGCGACGGATATACGGTTCTGCAATCTGGCGCATTTCGATAGCAGTCTGGACGCGGGAAGAAACGCCTAATTGCTCCAGCGCATCCTGCAAAGCCAGGGAGTTGATAACAGTAGCCAGCATCCCCATATAGTCAGCAGTAGCACGGTCCATGCCCTTATTGCTGCCGCTCAGGCCACGCCAGAAGTTGCCGCCGCCATTAACAACTGCAACCTCAACGCCGGATTCTACAACAGCCTTAACCTGCTGCGCCAAAGTATTTACAACCTCCGGATCAATACCAAAGCCTTTTTCACCGGCCAGCGCTTCACCGCTGAGCTTTAAAACGACGCGTTTGAATTTCTTTAATTCTGTCACAATAACAACCTCCCAGGTGTATCTAATTTTAGTCTTGTATTCTATTCAACAATTATACCAAAAATCCCTGCTTTATTCTAGCAGAAATTTTGTGAAGAACGATTTTGCTACAAACTTTACATAAACAGTCCAACATCTGACCATAGAAAATTTTCATCTTCTGGTAATATCTATATAGCCAATTAGCGCTATAATAGAGTTTATAATTTTATTTGATTAAAGGGGATTTGTTCTAATGGAAAATATTCAAAAGACAAAAGCAGCGAACAGCACCTTCGCTATCTGCATTACAGCCTTATTCATGGCGCTCAATATTATGATGAGCTCCTTCGGCCTGCCTGTACCGGGCGGCCATCTTTACCTTAACGACGTCATCATCTGCACAGCAGCTATCCTGCTGCCTGACGCCAAGGCTGCCTTCATCGTCGGCGGCGTAGGCGCGTTCTTGGGCGATTTGTTCTTCTACCCCACGCCGATGTTCGTTTCCCTCGCTACGCATGGCGTGCAGGCGCTGGTTATCAGCTATCTGGCGCACAAGGACGGCAAGGTAAGCTTCAAGGGCGCTGCGCTCGGCGTTTTCATCGGTGCCATCATCATGGTGGTCGGCTACTCCTTAGGCCGTGCGTTCATCTACAGCACGCCGCATTACGCATACATCAAGCTGCCGTACCAGATTCTGCAGGCTGCAGTCGGTGCAGTCGGCGGTATGCTGCTCTGCTTCAAGGGCGGACTGCTGGCAAGCTTCGAGAAGAATTATCTTAAATAAGTGCAAATTGAACTCAAAATGAACTCATAAGCTGCAAAAAAAATTGCAGGCTGATGCCAAACGCTCAGCCTGCTTTTTTGTGTTGTTTTAAATCAAACGCTTAGAGCTATTATTTAACCTCTACCAGCTCAATATGGAAGTTAAGCTCCTTGCCTGCCATCTCATGGTTAGCGTCGAAGGTGATGTTGGTGTCGTCCTTCTCCGTTACCAGTACAGGAACGGGCTGGCCAAGCTGATTCGTCAAATAAACTCTCTGGCCAACCTCCAGCTTCTCAGAGCCCGGCAGCTTAGCAATCGGCATCGTGAAGATAGCAGCAGGGTCTGCCTCGCCATAAGCCTCAGCAGGCAGCAGATGGATATCCACCTCAGCACCCAGCTCCAAATCAGCAACAGCAGCATCAAAGCCCTTGATCATCTGACCAGCGCCGCAGACAAACTCCAGCGGCTCGCCACGGTCATAGGAGGAATCGAACTGCGTGCCATCGTTAAAGGTTCCCTTATAATGCACGCGCAAGGTTTTGCCGACGTTGCGGCCTTGTAATTCATTACTCATTAATAATCACCTCATAAATAATTTTAGATATAACAAAGCTAAAAGCTTATATCAGCTTAATTTCTTCTGTCCTTGTCCTCGCCGTTGCCGCTGGGCACAAGATACCTCGTCCCCACCAGCTCGTCAGGCAGATATTGCTGCTTTACCCAGCCGCCGGGGAAATTATGCGGATATTTATAATCCAGCCCATGCCCCAGCTTGGCAGCTCCCGGATAATGCGCATCACGCAAATGCTTAGGCACGCTGCCGCAATTTTTATTACGCACATCAGCGCGCGCGTTCGCAATGCCCATATACGAAGCGTTGCTCTTGGGCGCGTTGGCGATGTAGCACGCCGCCTCAGCCAGCGGAATCTGCGCCTCCGGCCAGCCCACAAAATCAGCGGCCTGCGCCGCCGCGTTCGCCACCACCAGCGCCTGCGGATCAGCAAGACCAACATCCTCGGCAGCACAGATTACGATACGACGCGCGATAAAGCGCAGATCCTCACCGCCCTCAATCATCCGCGCCAGATAATGCAGCGCTGCATCCGCATCGCTGCCGCGCATGCTTTTGATAAACGCACTGACAATGTCGTAATGCTGGTCGCCCTTCTTATCATAGCGCTGCAGAGCAGTACCAATAACGCTTCTCAGCGTCTCCACAGTCAGCACACGCTCGCCGTTTTCCGGCAGCATGAATTCTGCCTGCTCAAGGATATTCAACGCGCCACGGGCATCTCCGGCCGCGAAATCAGCAATAATCTTCAGCGCCTCCGGCTCAGCAGCAAAGCTGCCGCCAAAGCCGCGCTCCGCATCCGCAATCGCACGCTCAAGAATCTGCACAATCTGCGGCGGCTGCAGCTTTTCGAGCCGCACAACCTTCATGCGTGAAAGCAGCGGCGAATTTATCTCAAAGAAGGGATTCTCTGTCGTCGCACCAATGAGCACAATCGTGCCATTTTCTACATAGGGTAGCAGCACGTCCTGCTGCGCCTTATTGAAGCGATGAATCTCGTCGATGAACACTATCGTGCGGCCCATGCCTGCACGCCTGTCGTCCTGCGCCTTCGCAATCAGCTTGCGCAGCTCCGGCACGCCGCTCGACACCGCATTAATCGACACAAACTTCTCGCCTGTGACGTGCGCAATCACCTGCGCCAGCGTCGTCTTGCCTGTTCCCGGAGGGCCGTAGAACAACACCGACTGCAGCGCATCACGCTCAATCATGCGGCGCAAGGGTGAACCCACGCCCACAGCGCTCTCCTGCCCTACAAAATCGCTGAGCCGCTCCGGACGCATACGATCAGCAAGAGGCTTCGTCTGCTTTTGTTCACTTGCAAATAAATTGCCGAATAAATTATCCATAATCCTTCACACTCTATATGTCACTCCAGCTCAAGCAGCTCTAGCTGCCGCAGCTGATCTCTTCTACCATAAATAACAGCAATAATATGTACGATTTTCCGCTCTTCGTCAACCCAATAATAGACGAGAAAATTCTTCACAGGAAATTTACGCACTCCCTGCTTACGCCATTTTTCTTCATCGACTAAAGCATACATCCCCGGAGTCCATTGCAGAAGCAGGATTTCCTTTCTTAATTCTGCCAAAAGGCTATGCGCTGCTCTAGGTGCCATAAGCTCATAGGCCACGTAGTTTCTGATTTCCTCCATTTGCTGATAAGCAAAACGCGTAATCTGGATTTTATATTCCTTCTCCATTTACTCCAGACCTCGCATAAGCTTATCCATAGCAGCATCAAAAGGAATACTGTCACCAGACTTAGCCTGCTCCAGACTTACGCTGAGCATACGGTCAAACTCCTCATCACCAATAGTATCGCGCGTCGGTAGGCTTTGCGGCATAGTCACAGCAAACGGAATACCACGCTTCAGGATAACCTGTCTATAGGTCATATTAATAAAAGACGATGCAGATATGCCAAGCTTATCTAATATCGCTTCAGCCTGTGCCTTAATGTCAGGCTCAACGCGTACACTTACATTCGCACTTCTCGCAACCATATAAATCCCACCTTTCACGCTCATTATAGCATCAATGTACCGCAAAACGCAATACATTATTTTGGGCAAAAATTAATCCCCACAATGCCGTCCTTACTCCATGTTTTGAACCTGCGAGTGCAGGTGGGTGCCTTCCCTAACAATCGCAAACTTCCACTCAAAGGAGGCACGTTTTTGAAAGAAGGAGTATCAGGCTCCCTAGGTTAGAGTGTTGGCTCAAAACCTGTGGAGCAATGTAACGAACATCGCAGGGGTATAATCAGCTTAGTTCTTTATTGTCTTGCCGAATTCTTTCGACATACATATAATACCAAAAATGGAAGCGTTTTTCAACGCTTCCGGCAAAAATTTTCTAATTTTTTCTTACGTCTATCCTCTTGACAAGGACATACAAAAGTGCTAGCAATGTAAGTTCACATCACTAGCACTTCAAAACACATTATTCATTACGGCGAATCAAAAAGTATTAGATGCGAGGAATGGCGACGACGGCGTACTAGAGGTACTCCTAGGAGCCATTCCGACGCAGATGATGCTTTATGGTTCGACGCTTATTTACTTTCCTTCTTCATGAGTAAAGAAGTCTTAATATGCAGCTCACGCAGCTGTTTCTCATCAACATCATTCGGAGCCTGAGTCATGAGATCGGAAGCGCTCTGAGTTTTCGGGAAGGCGATTACGTCGCGGATAGAATCACGCTGAGCCATAATCATAATCAGACGATCCAGGCCGAAAGCCAGACCACCGTGTGGCGGAGCACCGTATTCGAATGCGTTCATCATGAAGCCAAACTTCTC
>JAIHZV010000132.1 GCA_022718015.1 Phascolarctobacterium sp.
GGCTGTGCGTGAGTCGAAGGAGCGCGTCAAGGCAGCGCTGCGCAATTCGCATTATCCCTTTCCGATGACGAGGATTACGGTTAATCTTGCGCCTGCTGATTTGCGCAAGGAGGGTTCAGGACTTGACTTGCCGATAGCTATCGGCCTTTTGACGGCGTGCCGCTTTCTGGACGCAGAAAAGCTGGCAGATAAGGTTTTTATCGGTGAGCTGTCGCTGGACGGACGCATCCGCAAGGTATCAGGCGTGCTGTCGATGATTATGGATGCCAGAGCCTGCGGCGCGAAGGAGATTTTTATCCCTGAAGCCAACGCTGCCGAGGGTAAGCTAATCAATGACATTACTGTATACACTGCTGCAACGCTGACGGAGCTGGTGGAGCATTTATTGGGCAAGGAGAAGCTTGCGCCTCTGCCGAAGCAGAACATCCTGCAAAACTCTCAGCATATTTATCACGTTGATTTTGCAGATGTAAAGGGACAGCTTGTTGCACGCAGGGCGTTGGAGATTGCTGCGGCCGGAGGGCACAGCATCCTGCTCGTCGGCTCACCGGGCTGCGGCAAAACCTTACTCGCGCGTCGTCTGGTGACGATTCTGCCGCCCATGACTGAAGCGGAGGCGCTTGAGGTGACGAAGATTTACAGCATCGTCGGCCTGCTACCGCAGACCGACAGCGTAATGCTAGAGCGTCCGTTCCGCAGTCCGCACCACAGCATCAGCGGCAGCGCACTTTTGGGCGGAGGCAGTACGCCGCGTCCTGGTGAGGTCACGCTGTCGCATAACGGCGTGTTGTTTTTGGACGAGCTGCCGGAGTTTGAGCGCTCTACGCTGGAGATGCTGCGCCAGCCGCTAGAGGACGGCGAGGTGAGTATTTCCCGCGTGCGTGCAGCGATGACCTTTCCGTCAAAATTTATTCTCTGCGCTGCTCAAAACCCGTGCCCCTGCGGCTTTCTCGGTGATCCGGTCAAGCGCTGTCGCTGCAAGCAATCCGAAATTGATAGCTATAAACGTAAGATTTCCGGGCCGCTGATGGACCGAATTGATATGCAGATTACGCTGACGCGTGTAGATTTCAGCGAGCTGCGCGACAAGAAGCCGGGCGAATCGTCTGCCGCTATCCGTGAGCGTGTAGTCAAGGCGCGTCTTATTCAGCAGGAGCGTTTGGAGCCGCTTGGCATACACTGTAATGCGCAGATGGGCCGGAGTGAGGTCGTGAAGTTTTGCCAGCTGGACGAGGCGGCGCAAAGCGTTATGGAGCGCTATTTCAATGTGCTGAACCTCAGCGCACGCAGTCATGACCGCATCCTGAAGGTGGCACGCACGATTGCGGATTTAGCAGGCAGCGAGAATATCGAGGTCGCACATCTGGCAGAAGCAATTCAGCTGCGCATGAACGCGAAGGAGTAAAGCTATATTATTAAAAATTTTCCTTTTACTTTCTATGCTTTTGTGGTACAATATTCGCTGAAAAGCTGCTTAGTTTTTAAGCAGCCTGCAGCGTGACTACCATTAAGGGTAGCATACATGTAAGGAGGAAAATTGCACATGAAACAACAAAATGGTGTATTAGCAAAAATCGGCAAGGTGAGCGGCCTGCTCTCGAAGTACATTGCGATCGTAATCCTGATTACCTCGGCAATAGCCTTCATGAAGCCGCAGCAATTCCTGTGGATTCCGCAGTATACAGCAATCTTTCTTGGTACGGCGATGTTCGGCATGGGCCTGACCATCAAAAGAGAGGACTTCCAGATTGTTTTCTCCCGACCGAAGGAAATCATTTCCGGCTGTCTGCTGCAATACACAATTATGCCTGTAGCCGCGTATTTTTTGGCTTATGTTATGGACTTAAACACTGATTTAGCGTTAGGCGTTATTCTTGTCGGCTGCTGCCCCGGCGGCACTGCCAGCAACGTAATTGCTTATATCGCGAAGGGTGATGTGCCTCTGTCCGTAGGCATGACGATAACCTCTACGCTGGTTGCACCGCTGGTAACACCGTTTTTGGTCTACATTTTGGCTGGTGCGTGGGTTGAAGTAAGCTTTATGGCTATGGTGATGTCGGTTATCAAAATCGTACTGTTGCCTGTAATCGCCGGTATTGCACTCAACAGCATGTTCCACGAAACGATTAAAAAGCTCGGCGCTATCCTGCCGCTGATTTCCGTTGTTGCAATCGTTATGATTATCGATGGTATCGTTGCTGTAAACGCTGCGAAAATCATGAGCTGCGGCCTGATTGTTATGGTTGCTGTAGCACTGCACAATGGCATTGGCATGATGATGGGCTTGGGCATGGCTAAGCTGATGCGCGTAAATTATGCAAAGGAAACCTCGATTGCTATTGAGGTGGCTATGCAGAACAGTGGTCTTGCTGTGGCACTGGCTACGGCAAACTTTGCGGCTAATCCGCTGGCAACCTTGCCGGGCGCAATCTTCAGCGTATGGCACAACGTATCTGGCTCGATGTTCGCCAGCTACCGTATTAAAAATCTGGAAAACGACAATTCCGCTGCCGCAGAAAACGTTGCAGCAGCAAAATAGCACAAAAAAATTAGGAGTAGCGTTCTGCTGCTCCTATTTTTTATGCGTATTTACTTTTTATCAACCTTGAACAGCATGGGCATAGGGTGCTCCTTCGCTGGCTCAAGCTTATGCTCTGCACTGCTGAAGCCGGGCATTTCTTCTTTAGTCAGAGGAATGCGTCCATATTGGCGTTCATAATCGTCGATAACCCATTTTATAATCTGCTCAATCTCTTTATTAACTGAGCGTCCGTTATTTTTGGCTATATGCTTCATCTTGTTCATCAAAATAGGATGAATGCGTAAGGTAAAGCGTGCTTCTTCCATCGTTATCCAGCCTCCCATATATTTTTGCCGATATTTTCTACTAATTACTATTATAGGAAATATTACGCGAGCTGGCAAGAGCAATTTGCTAATTATCTTAACTTTAGCCTGCGTTTACATTCTTTTCAAGCATTCTGTCCACGAATATGCTATAATAATCTATAGTGTAATTTTTTAGGAGGTAACTATGAGTTTAGAAATAAATGCTGTCTGCCATGGCTTTAAGGTGCTGGAGCAGCGCTATGTGGAAGAAATCAAATCAAATGCTTATATTATGGAGCATGAAAAGAGCGGTGCCCGTCTTTTCTATCTTGCGAATGACGACGATAATAAGGTATTTTCTATTTCCTTTAGAACGCCGCCTGCAGATGATACAGGTGTAGCACATATTCTGGAGCATTCCTCGCTCTGCGGCTCGCGCAAGTATCATCTGAAGGAGCCATTTGTAGACCTTGTGAAGGGCTCGCTGAACACCTTTTTGAACGCTATGACTTATCCGGATAAAACTGTTTATCCGATTGCCAGCCGCAACGATAAGGACTTCCATAACCTGATGGACGTTTATCTGGATGCTGTTTTTTATCCGCTGATTTATGAAAATAAATATACTCTGCGTCAGGAGGGCTGGCATTATAATATTGACAGCCTCGATGGCGAGCTGAGCTACAACGGTGTTGTATATAACGAGATGAAGGGCGTTTATTCTTCTCCTGACGCTTATTTAGAGAACGAAGCGCTGAAGGCTCTGTTCCCTGATACCTGCTACCGCTTTGAGTCCGGCGGCTATCCTGATGCTATTCCGCAGCTCACGCAGGAGGCCTTCCTGAACTTCCATAAGACATATTATAGTCCGGAAAACTCCTTTATCTATCTCTACGGCGATATGGATATTGAGGAAACCCTGGCATATCTGGACGACGAATATCTGAGCAGCTTTACCAGAACCGGTAATGTACATTCTGAGGTAGAGGAGCAGGCTGCCTTAGAGCGCACTGCTGAGATTGAAGCGACCTATCCTGTCGACGCAGGCGAGGATTGCACGGCCAAGACCTATCATGAGCTGTCTATCGTGACAGGTAAAGCAACGGATATCGAGACTGCTATGGCTTTGCGTATGCTTGAGGGCGTGCTCCTAGAGAGCGAATCCTCTCCGCTGCGTCGCGCGTTGATGGACGCAGGCGTAGGCCAGAACATCAGTGGCAGCTTTACGGCCAGCATGCTGCAGCCTGTCCTGTCTATCCGTGTCAGCGGCAGTGAGAAGGAGCAGCGTGACAAATTCATCAGCGTTATCTACAAAACTTTGCAAGACCTGACTATCAATGGCATCGACAAAAAGCTGCTCGAAGCAACACTGAACTCTGCTGAATTCAAGCTGCGTGAATCCGACTTCGGTGCTTATCCTAAAGGACTGATTATCGGCTTAGGCGTTATGGACAATTGGCTCTACGGCGGCAATCCGATTGACGGCCTGCGCTATAATCAATATATTGCCCATCTGCGCAAGGGTATCGAGGGCAGATATTTTGAAGGCCTTATCGAAAACTATCTGCTGGACAATACGCATAAGGTTATCGTAACGCTGCTGCCGCAACCGGGCAAGGAGGAGGCAGAGCAGGAGGCTGCTACAGCAAAAATGCAGGAGCTGAAGGCTGGCATGACTACCGAGCAGCTGCGCGGCA
>JAIHZV010000133.1 GCA_022718015.1 Phascolarctobacterium sp.
CGGGTACTGGGCTCGTAGAACAGATTGATGATAGATTTGCCACGCAGAGAGGGCACCTTTTTGATATCCCTCTTCATAATCTTCTTCATTTCCTCAGCAGTTTTTAAAACCAGCTCGATTTCCTCAACGCTGAGGCTCTCCAGATCCAGTATATCTCTGCCACCCAGAGATACATTTGATTTAGCCATTAGCCTTACCTCCTGTATATTAATATAATTGCAAATGATAATAATAAAAGCCCTCTCGTTCCCGGAGGGTACAAGAAGGCCTTGGTATGTCCAATTAGCTGAAAACCTTGTAGTCTCACGGGACGAATTTAAAGGTGCAAAATTGATTGTATATATTTTACACCCATGCGCCCGATACGTCAAATTTTTTTAGGAGATTTTTTTCGGGAAAATGGCGTGATGTTTGAGAATGTAGTATAATGAAGGAGAAATTTTTTTACGACAGCCTAAAAGTGCTTAGATGCGAGCAGCGGCGACGACCTCGTACTACAAGTACGTGTAGGAGCCGCTGTGAAGCAGATGAGCGCTTAGAGGCTGTCGAGCGAGGTATTATATGAGAAACAAAATAATTGACAATATGCGCGGCCTCTGCATGCTCGGCGTCATCGGCATCCACATCGGCAGCCTGGCGCTGGCGCCCAACAGCTTCACTCTTTATCTGCTTTTGGAAATTTTAAGCCGCTACAGCGTCCCCTCCTTTTTCTTCATCTCCGGCTACGGCCTGGCTTGTACCGATAAAGGTCTGCTGGCCGGCAGCACACTGAATTATATCGACTTTATGAAGAAGCGTCTGCGCGGCGCAGGCCTGCCCTATGTAAGCTGGTCGCTGTTTTACATGCTCTACTTCTGGCTGATTCTTCCGCCCGGCTTCGTCAGCTGGGAGCCGCTGCATGTCGCCTTCGTCCTCTTCTTCGGCCTGGGCTGCTACCATCTGTACTTCATGGTCATCCTGCTGTGGTTCTACGGAACCTATCCGCTTTGGCGCAAGCTTCTGCGTATAATTATACACCACAATCATGCTTTTATGCTAGTGCTATTATTTATTTTTCAGCTGCTTTTCAACTGGTGGACGACGCACCCCGGTGTCAACAGTAGCACCTGGAGCGTTCTGGCAAAGAATTTCTTTGATTATCGCTTAAACTATCTGCCGCTGCATTATCTGCTCATTTTTATCGGCGGCGGTCTGGCGGCGGTGTACTGGGAGAAATTTCTCACGCTCTTGCATAAGTATGCGGCAGGTGTCATTGTGCTGTACCTCGCCTCGATTGGCTGGGACGTGTACAGCTGCTACGACGCAGTAAAAAGCAAGGGCTACAGCCTGCTTGACCTCGCTAACACCTATCATCAGCTCAGTCCGCAGGGCCTTGTCTACACCATCGGCTCAATTCTGTTCTTCTGCCTCGCCCTCGATTGGCTAGAGAAAAAAAATAAAGAGTGCACTCTTGCCTTCCTGCTCTACAAAGCCATCAGTGTGCTCTCCGCATACTCCATGCTCGTTTACTTTGTGCATCCGCTCCTGCTCGACTGGATCACAAGTGCTGCAAACTACTTCGGCATCATCATGACCGTGAAGAAGGTGACGCTCGCCTACGTGCTGCTCGTCTGCAGCTCGCTGGCGCTCAGCGTACTGCTCACGCGCCTGTTCTCCAAATGCAGCACAGCAAAGCTGCTGTTCACGGGCAAGAGGTAGCGCTTTACTTCTAATACCCTCTCCGCCTGCTTCGCAGGCACCTCTCCCTGATAGGGAGAGCAGATTCGACGTACTATCGTTCCGCAGGTTCTGCGAATAAGTCTCCCCTGTAAGGGGAGATGTCAGCGAAGCTGACAGAGGGGTACCATGCACTGCAAATAAGTATAATTGTCAGCGAAGCTGACAGAGGGGTAGCATTAGTGGTAGCGTAAGCGCTTTACATTTACCTACGAAAAGAGTATACTATACACGTATTTTTCTAAGGAGGTTTTTCAGATGTTTAAAACACGTAAGGTTGTTATTGTCGGCGCAGGCCACGTAGGTTCTCACGTCGCTCTGTCTCTGATTCAGTCTGGCGAAGCCGACGATATTGTTCTCATTGATATACTTAAGGAAAAGGCCGCTGCGCAGGCGCTCGACCTGGACGATTCCGTAAGCGGCTCGCTCTGCGGCCGCGACGTGCGCATCCGCGCCGGTGAATATACCGAGCTCAACGACGCTGACATTCTCGTTATGGCCTTTGGCCGCAGCCGTCGTCCCGGCGAAACTCGTCTGGACATGTTCGACGATTCAATAAAAATGGCCCAGGAGGTTATCAGCCACCTCAAAGCTGTAGACTTCAAGGGTATTATGATCAGCATTTCTAATCCTGCTGACATTATCTGCGAATATATCCGCCGTCAGATGGGCTGGGAGGCACACCGTTGCTTCTGCACCGGCACCAGCCTCGAAACCTACCGTCTGCTGCGCGTGCTGAGCCGCGAAACAGGCTATGCCCGCAAATCCATCCAGGCCTTCTGCATGGGCGAGCACGGCAACTCCAGCTTCGTAGTCTGGTCTCGCATCCGCATCGGCAGCAAATGCTTCATGCAGTTGCGTGCTGAACGCCCTGAGCTGGGCAAGCTTGACCTGGACGACCTGCAGCTGCAGGTAAAGCGCGCCGGCGATATCGAGGTTGACGGCAAGGGCTGCACCGAATTCGGCATTGCCAACGTAGCCTGCATGCTTATTAAGGCCATCTTCCATGACGAAAAGCTCATCTGGCCCTGCTCTACCGCTCTGAACGGCGAATATGGTCAGAAGGATGTTGCCGCTGGCGTGCCCTGCATAATCGGCAAAAACGGCGTCGAAGAAATCCTCGTCTGCAAGCTTACTGAAGAGGAGCAGGCGAAGTTCAACGCCTCCTGCGATATTCTGCGCGGCTTCCTCGACAGAGCAGCAACGCTGTAAGGCAACCTAAGCCAAAAAACTGTATAAAAAAGGGACTGCAGCAGCTCCACGCGAGCTTGCTCCAGTCCCTATTTTTCTGTGAAATTTAAAGCTCCCGCTACCTTCCGGCAACGGGAGTCTTAAGCTTATGCAGATATTTTATTTTGCGTAATCAACAGCGCGGGTTTCGCGGATAATAACCACCTTGATCTGGCCGGGATATTCCATCTCAGCTTCAATCTTTTTAGAGATATCGCGCGCCAGCAGTACGGCAGAGGCATCGTCAATCACATCAGGCTTAACCATAATGCGAATTTCGCGACCAGCCTGTACAGCATAGCATTTTTCAACGCCATCGAAGGATTCGGAGATTTCCTCCAGACGAGTCAGGCGCTTCAGATAGCTTTCCAGCGTCTCGCGTCTAGCACCAGGACGAGCAGCAGAAACTGCGTCCGCAGCGGATACCAGAACTGCCTCCACGCTCTTCGGCTCGCAGTCACCATGATGCGCCAGAACAGCGTTGATAACAAGCTCGGACTCGCGGAACTTCTTAGCGATTTCGCCGCCGATTTCCACGTGAGAGCCTTCCATCTCATGGTCAATTGCCTTGCCGATATCATGCAACAAACCTGCACGCTTAGCAAGTACAACGTCTACACCCAGCTCAGAAGCCATCACGCCTGCCAGGTTTGCAACCTCAACAGAGTGGTTCAGCACATTCTGACCATAGCTGGTGCGATATTTCAGACGGCCTAAAAGCTTAATCAGCTCAGGATGCAGGCCATGCACGCCAACCGCAAAGGTTGCCTGCTCGCCAGCCTCCTTAATCTTCTGCTCAACCTCTTTTTGAGCCTTCTCGACCATTTCTTCAATACGGGACGGATGAATACGACCGTCGTTAATCAGCTTTTCCAAAGCAATGCGGGCAACCTCGCGGCGCACCGGATCAAAGCCGGAAATAATAACTGCCTCCGGAGTATCGTCGATAATCAGGTCAATGCCGGTCAGAGTTTCCAGAGTGCGGATATTGCGGCCCTCGCGACCGATAATGCGGCCCTTCATCTCATCATTCGGCAGACCAACAACAGAAACGGTGGTCTCAGCAACATGGTCAGCAGCGCAGCGCTGAATTGCCAGAGAGATAATCTCGCGAGCCTTTCTGTCAGCATCATCCTTAGCCTGCTGCTCCAGCTCCTTGACCATCATTGCGGAATCATGCTTAACCTCATCCTCGAGAGATTGCAGCAGCTCCTGCTTTGCCTCGTCACTTGTCAGACCGGAGATACGCTCCAGCTCTACCTGACGTTTTTGCAGCAAGGCTTCAGCCTTATCCTGAGTAGCGTTCAGTCGCTGCTCCTTAGATGCCAGCTTCTCTTCCTTGCGTTCGAAGGACTCCATTTTTCGGTCCAGGTTTTCTTCCTTTTGCTGCAGACGGCGCTCCTGACGCTGCAGGTCACCACGTCTGTCTTTATTTTCACGTTCCATTTCCGAACGTAAACGATGGATTTCTTCTTTAGCCTCCATCATAATTTCCTTGCGCTTGGCATCGCCAGCCTGTTCTGCATCCTGTACGATGCGGATTGCCTGCTCTTCAGCAGTAC
>JAIHZV010000134.1 GCA_022718015.1 Phascolarctobacterium sp.
CACCTGTTCCCATCCCGAACACAGTAGTTAAGCCCTTATACGTCGAAAGTACTTGGCTGGAAGCGGCCTGGGAGGATAGATAGCTGCCGGTTAGAAAAACAGCTCATGCAATGCATGAGCTGTTTTTCTATGTTATAATATACATATTCTAATCCTAAGGAGTACCACCATGAAATCTCTTCTCCTCACAGCCTTCGACCCCTTCGCCCATTACACAATGAATCCATCATGGGAGGTTGCACAGGCTTTATCTGAAACTATAAATAACTATCATATCCATAAGCTGCGCCTGCCTAACATCTTTGGCCTTGCGCCGCGCTTGCTGCTCGAAGAGGCGCAGCGCGTGCAGCCTGACGTCATCCTTATGACGGGAATGAACAGCGGCACGACGAAAATAGATATCAATCTTGCGGCATTAAACATCAAGGATGCGCTTATCGAGGATAATATGGGACGTAAGCCGTGGAATGAGCCGATTCTTGCTGACGCTCCCGCCGCCTACTTCGCTACGATTCCTGTACATGAAATAGTCCGTTCTTTACGTGCGCAGAAGTTGCCCGTGCAGCTGGAGTTTGCTTCCGGCGGCTATGTCTGCAACGAAATTTTTTATCGCGCTGCCCATGCCTACGCCGGTACGACAACGAAAGTTGGCTTTGTACATGTACCGCTGCTGCCGGAGATGGTATTTGACGAGAGCCTTGCTAGGCCGTTGGAGGAAACCAGCGCGATTTTAAAAGCTATTATCTATTGTCTTTAATATGAGCCATACAGCGCGAAGCTGTCTGGCTTTTCTTTTTTCGCAAAGCTTCTGCTGAATTTGTTTGCTTATCCGCTATTCTTTTTGCTTCTTAAGCGTTATAATATCATTATACTTTCAGAAGGCAGGTGCAGCGATGTTCTTTCAATATGGCGAAAAAGAAATAAATTATCTCAAGCGTAAGGATAAGAAGCTGGCGTGGGCGATAGAGCAAATCGGCCATATCGAGCGCAGGCTGGACGTTGACCTGTTTGCATCTGTGGTGCGGCATATCGTTGGTCAGCAGATATCCTCGAAGGCGCAGGCAACGGTCTGGGCGCGCTTGGAGGATAGGCTGTCTGTAGTTACGCCTGCGTCAGTGCATGCGGCGTCGCCAGAGGAGCTGCAGTCGTTAGGCATGAGCCTGCGTAAGGCAGAATATATTAAGGACTTTGCCTCAAAAATTGTTAGCGGCGAGTTCGCTTTGCAGGCCGTAGAGCAGCTTTCTGATGAAGAGGCGATTGCAGCATTGAGTAGCCTGAAGGGGATTGGCAGATGGACGGCAGAGATGATATTGCTGTTTTGCCTGCAGCGGCCGGATATCTTGAGCTTTGATGATTTGGCGATTCAGCGCGGTCTGCGGATGCTCTATCATCATCGTAAAATTACACGCGAGCTGTTTAATAAATATAAAAAGCGCTACAGTCCCTATGGCAGTACGGCTGCCATTTATTTATGGGCGATTTCCGGCGGTGCGATAGAAGGCATACAGGATTATGCGCCTGCGAAAAAGGCTGTGCGCAAGACGAAGCGCAGCGAATGAGGTGGAGCTATGCTTTATTATAAAAAGGTTGCTTCTCCGCTGGGCGAAATCACTTTGCGCAGCGACGGAGAGGCTTTGACAGGCTTATGGTTTGCGGACGATAAGCATTATGGGGCAAAGGATATTGCCGGAGCAGCTCTGGCTGACCTAGACATATTTACGCAGGCGGAGGCGTGGCTAGCGGAATATTTTGCAGGACGCGAGCCAAAAGTCAGCGTGCCGCTTAAGCTGCAGGGCAGCGAGTTCCAAATGCAGGTCTGGAGGCTGCTGCAGGATATTCCCTATGGCAGGCTCGTCACCTACGGCGATATTGCCAAGAAAATAGCTGCACAGAAGGGCATGGCGCGGATGTCAGCGCAGGCCGTGGGCGGTGCTGTGGGGCATAATCCCCTGTGCATTATTGTTCCCTGCCATCGCGTGGTGGGTGCCAATGGCAGCCTGACAGGCTACGGCGGCGGTATGTGGCGCAAAGTGCGCCTTTTAGAGCTGGAAAAGGTTGCTATGAGCAAATTAACTGTGCCGAAAAAGGGCACAGCGTTATAAAGGAGTTTTTTTATGAAGAAAATGTATTACCCTGTCGTCGCACTGGCGCTGGGACATATGGTTACAGATATGCAGGCAGGCGCACTGCCTATCGTTTTACCGCAGCTTAAGGAGCTGTTTGCGCTGAGCTATTCGCAGCTGGCGGCAATTGTGCTGCTGCAAAATATTATGTCGTCCGTGATTCAGCCAGCCTTTGGCTATATTACTGACAGGCGCTCGCTGCCACGCTTTCTGCCCATCTGCGCGATGATGGCAGGCGCAGGCTTTGCCTTTATCGGCTGGGTTTCGAGCTATACGTGGCTGCTGGTTAATGTTGTCTGCATCAGCTTGGCCAGCGCGACCTATCATCCGCAGGCTTCAAAAACCGTCAACTTTTTAAGTGATGATACGAACCGCACGAAAAATATGGGCTTGTTCTCCATCGGCGGCAACGCAGGCATGGCTGTCGGCTCGATATTGATGACCTTTCTGCTGAGCTTGGCAGGCGGCCTGCATAACACGGTGTATCTGGCTATCCCCGGTGTGCTGGTGCTGGTGCTGATGATGAAGGCGATGCCTGATTATATCCGCGTCAACAAGGAGCATGAGGTGCAGCAGGCGCAGAAGAAGGCCAGCGGCACGAACGAAAAAATATCTTATTTCGCGCTCTTTTTGATTTTATTTTATATCTTCATGCGCTCTTCGATTCACAGCGGTATTTCGACATATCTGCCCTTATACTTCATGAAGTTCCGCGGCTTTGAGGCCGTGTTCTCCAGCAGCCTTGTTTCCGGCTTCCTCTTAGGCGGCGTGGCAGGCACCTATGTCGGCTCCATTTTGAGCGACAGGCTAGGCGCACGCAAGATTTTGCTTGGCTCTATCACGCTGAGCATTCCGGCGATTTATTGCATCACGATTGCGACGACGCAGGCTTTCGCTATGGTGTCAGTGGTGCTGGCAGGCTTCTTTATCATCGGCTCCTTTGCTACGACGATTATCATTGCGCAATGCATGATGCCGAATAATGTGGGCATGGCGTCCGGCCTGACCATCGGCTTCAGCGTAGGCTTGGGCGGCTTCGGCGTCACGATTTTAGGTATGCTGGCAGACAGGTTCGGCTTGCCGATGGTGATGCAGCTGCTGGTATGGCTGCCGATTATTGCGGCGGTTACGGCGATTTGGATACCAATACCAAAAAAATTACAGAAATAAGAATAGCTTAAGCTATTGAGGGGGAGTTTATTTATGGATAAAAATTATCGAGCAGGTATTCTTTATGGACTCGGTGCCTACCTTTTATGGGGCGTGCTGCCTATATACTGGAAGCTTTTGCAGCATGTCGAGGCTATGGAGATTTTGGCGAGCCGCTTTTTGTGGTCACTTGCTTTCGTTTTCTTTTTGCTGTTTGTGACAGGCAGGCTGCAGACCTTTGTGCAGGAAACGAAGGCGATTTTCAGCACGAGCAAGACAGCGTGCTGCATGGTGCTGGCGGCGATTATGATAAGCTTCAACTGGGGCATTTTCATCTGGGCGGTGGAAGCAGGACGCATCGTTGAAACGAGCATGGGCTATTATATCAATCCGCTCGTGAACGTGCTCTTTGGCGTAGTTTTTCTGCGTGAACGTCTGGATAAGCTGCAAATTGCGGCAGTGGTCTGCGCAGTGCTCGGCATTGGTGTGATTATTGTGCAGAACGGCGGTCTGCCGTGGGTGGCGATGAGCTTGTCGGTGACCTTTGCTTTATATAGTCTGCTGAAAAAAATTATTATAGCGCAGCCGCTGACGAGTATTATGCTGGAAACGCTGCTTATCTCGCCGCTGGCCGCAGGCTATTTATATTATCTGAGCACGCAGGGCGGCAATGTGTATCAGGTTTGCGATACGCAGACGCTGCTGCTGTTGGCAGGCGCAGGCGTGGTTACGGCAACGCCGCTGCTGCTCTTTACGGCGTGCGCACGCAAGCTGCCGCTGAAGCTTGTTGGCTTCTTGCAGTACATATCGCCGTCCATAACGCTGCTGCTGGGCGTATTTGTCTATGGCGAGCCGTTTACCAGCACGATTGCAACAGCCTTTGGCTGCATCTGGTTTGGCCTGCTGCTTTTCATCTGGTCGCAGATTCGTTGTTAATGTAAGCATCCTGTGCTCATATGTCGCCTTGATAGGGACGGATTTGCGTTTAGCTTACTTTTTTAGCGAAAAAATTTGAGAGCACGTTTGCAGTGTGCTATAATAAAATATATAAATGTTATGAAAAATAACACAATTGCCTATTACAATAGTAAGCGATGCTTTTTTGCATAATATTTGAGATATAAAGGAGCCTATCATGTATTCTGTAAAAAACCTTGAAAAATACTATTC
>JAIHZV010000135.1 GCA_022718015.1 Phascolarctobacterium sp.
GAAGGCAGATGCAGCTAAAGGCTTAGTCGATCATAAGGTGTGCGTCGTTACGATGGCACCTGTCATTAATAAAGATTTAGCAACGAAAGTGAAGAGCCTGACTAAAACTCAATTAGCAGACATCTTCACTGCTAAAGTAACCAACTGGAAGGACGTTGGCGGTCCGGACGAACCTATCGTGCTGATTACCCGTCCTGCAACCAGCGGCACTCGCGCTCTGTTCCAAGAATTTGCTCTTGGCGGCGCTAAAGAAGCAACCAATAAATCTCTGGAAACCGATGACTCCGGCACTCTGCTGCAAAGCGTCAAAGACAACAAGGGCGCAATCGGCTACGTTGCTCTGTCCTACCTCGTAAATAACAAGGACGTAGCAACCGTTGCAATCGACGGCGTTGAACCGACTCTGGAGAACACCTATGCCGGCAAATATCCTGTATGGGGTTATGAGCATATGTACACCAAGGGTGAAGCTAAAGGCGCCGTAAAGGCTTTCCTGGACTTCATTCTGTCTGACGAATATGGCAAGGATATCGAAGCACAGGGCTATGGCGTTACTGCAAAAATGAAAGTCCAAAGATAACAGGAGTTATAATACATGCAACAGGTTAATACTAGTGCCTATCGGCAAGATACCCTGTGGCGTTATATCATCAGTGGCTGTGGTCTGGCGCTTATCGTTTTGACCATAGCCATTGGTGCTTTTTTATGCTACAAGGGCATGGGCACATTTACTACATATAATCACAGCATCAGCGAGTTCCTTTTCTCTGCAGATTGGGCGCCGAGCGATGATGTGGAGGGCGGCGGCAAGGTTGGCGCGGCGATCTTCATCTTCGGCTCTATCGTCACCTGCGCTTTGGCACTCGCTATTGCGACACCGTTCAGCCTGGCGACGGCGATTTTTATGACAGAAATTTCGCCGGAGCTGGGCAAGCGCTTCGTGCAGCCTGCCGTCGAGATTTTCGTCGGCATTCCTTCAGTCGTTTATGGCTGGCTTGGCTTGACGCTTTTAGTACCGCTGATTAAGGATATTTTTCATCTGCGCTTCGGCTTTTCCGTTCTCGCTGCAGGCATTGTGCTCGCCGTGATGATTTTCCCGACGATTACAAGTTTGGCGGCAGATGCGCTGCGCAGCATTCCGCAGGGCTACCGCGCTGCGTCCTATGGCTTGGGCGCAACACGCTGGCAGACAATCGCCAAGGTTGTCGTTCCTGCCGCAGTTACCGGTCTGATGACCGCCGTTATTCTGGGCCTGGCGCGTGCCTTTGGCGAGGCGCTGGCTGTGGCGATGGTTATCGGCAAGATGCGCGCCTTCCCGACCAGCATTCTTTCCCCGACGAACAACCTGACCGCAGCGATTGCTGCCGATATGGGCGGTGCGATGGAGGGCAGCGAGTATAATATCGCGCTGTGGACGATGGCGCTGCTGCTGTTTATCATCTCGCTGGCTTGTATCTTTACGATTCATTGCCTGGGAAATAAAGGAGGGGAAAAAGCATGAATGGTTTAGCACGCGCCAAGTTTATGGATAAGCTTATGACGGTGGTGTTCTACTGTGTCGCAGGCTTTTTTATCCTCTTATTAGTCAGCCTTGCGCTGTATGTTATCGGCAACGGCTTCAGAAATTTCAGCTTCAGCCTGATTTCCTTCGAAGGCGGCGGCCTGGGTAACCTGCTTTTCAATACGCTGTATCTAGTTTTCCTGTCACTGCTGGTCAGCGTGCCCTTGGGCGTGGCGGCTGGCATTTATATGGCGGAATATGCGAAGGCCGGTCGCTTTACGCGCTTCCTGCGTATGTGTATCGAAACGATGTCCTCGCTGCCGTCGATTGTAGTCGGCTTGTTTGGCTATTTGGTATTTATCGTCATGACGGGTGCGCAGTGGAATCTGTTCAGCGGTGCGCTGGCCGTTTCGATTTTGAGCATTCCGCTGATTATGACGGTCACGGAGGATGCGTTCAAGTCGCTGCCGGAGGGCTATAAGCGTGGCAGCCTGGCGATGGGCGCAACGCTGTGGCAGACGATTTATAAGGTGCTGCTGCCGGCGTGCCTGCCGCGTATTATGACAGGCGTTATCCTGGCTGCCGGCCGTGGCTTTGGTGAGGCGGCAGCGCTGCTGTATACCGCAGGCATGAGCACGGATATCAGCTGGAGCAGCTGGAATCTGCTCTCGCCGACCTGTCCGCTCAATCCGTTCCGTCCCGGCGAAACGCTGGCACTGAGCATTTGGGCAGCACGTACGGAGGCTTTGGCGGCGAACTCGGCGCAGCTGGCAAATCTGGCTTCGGCTATACTGATGCTGCTGGTGCTGTCGTTTAGTCTGGGCGCACGCTGCCTGAGCAGCTATTTAGATACAAAAAGTGGAGGAAGCAAGTAATGACGAGCACGAAATTTTTGGTGCAGGACCTGGATTTGTATTATAACAAGTTTCAGGCTTTGAAGAAGATAAATCTGGATATTAAGGAGAAGGAGATTACCGCGCTCATCGGTCCGTCCGGCTGCGGCAAGTCGACCTTCCTGAAAACGCTGAACCGCATGAATGATTTAGTTGAGGGCGTGCGCATCGAGGGCAAAATCGGTCTGGATGGCAAGGATATTTTTACGGATATTGATCCGATTAGCCTGCGTCACCGTGTAGGCATGGTGTTCCAGCAGCCGAATCCGTTCCCCAAAAGCATTTATGATAATGTTGCTTATGGACCGCGTATCCATGGCGTGACGAAGAAGAGCGAGCTGGACGAGATTGTGGAGCGCAGTCTGCGTCAGGCAGCTATCTGGGATGAGCTGAAGGACAGACTGAATAAGAGTGCGCTGGGCCTCAGCGGTGGTCAGCAGCAGCGCCTGTGTATCGCAAGAACGCTGGCTGTGCAGCCGGAGGTTATCCTGATGGATGAGCCGACGAGTGCGCTTGATCCAATTTCGACGATGAAGATTGAGGATTTGGCGCTGGAGCTGAAGAAGGATTATACGATTGTTATTGTTACGCATAATATGCAGCAGGCTGCGCGTATTTCGGATAAGACGGCGTTCTTCCTGTTGGGCGAGCTGGTGGAGTTTGGCGTGACGAAGGAGCTGTTTGCTGCGCCGAAGAATGCGAAGACCGAGGAGTATATTAGCGGCAGATTCGGTTAAGACGCGCTATAAGGCACCATCTGCGTCGTCATGGCTCCTAGGAGTATTATATATACGCCGTCGTCGCCATTCTTCGCATCTGGTACCTTCTAGCGTGTCTTTAGAAATATGAAAGGAAGATAACATGACAAGAACAAAATTTCAAGAGGAGCTGCAGCTTTTGCTGAACAGCGTGCGTGTGATGGGCGTGAACCTTGAGGATACTCTGGACAGGGTTATAGACAATCTGGAGAAGAAGGATGTTGAGGTTGCGCAGGAGATTATCAACGGTGATGATAAGTTTGACAGCGATGAGGTGAATATTGAGAAGCAGTGTCTGGAGCTGGTGCTGACGCAGACGCCTGTGGCGACGGATTGGCGCGAGATTGCCAGCTGCCTGAAGCTGGTGGGCGATATGGAGCGCATTGCGGACCATTGCAGCGATATCAGCCAATATACGCTGAAGCTGGCGGAGAAGCCTGCGGTTGAGCTGCCGGAAAACTTTATGAAGATGCTGAAGGTTATGCGCGAGATGGTGTATGACAGCATTACGGCGATTAGCGAGAATGATGTGGAGCTGGCGCAGAAGGTTATGGCGACGGATGATGCTGTGGATGATTATTTTGCGGAGATGCGTCAGCAGCTGACGACTGTGATGATGCAGCAGCCGCAGCAGGTGCCGCAGTATGTTGATTATCTGATGATCGCTAAGTATGTGGAGCGTATTGCTGACCATGCGACGAACATTGCGCAATGGGTGCTGTTCGTGGTGAAGAATGAGCTGAAAAATTAAATAGTGTATTTTTTTGAGCACGGTGCGTGAAGCGCTGTGCTTTTTTTATTGCTGTGCTGCCGTAGGGCGGTGCAGCTTTTTTTGTTCTCTCTGTGCAAATTAATCTTAATAGGTATGAAAAATGTAAAGAAATGCGTGCTTAGACTTGACCGATGCTATGCATCGTGCTAAACTTTAAATATATTAATATGTCATGCGTAATAAGTAAATTATTTTCATGATATTCATAATGACAGAAGTGGTCAAGGCGATGAGACACCCTCAGACAAAATTGCCGGAGGCAATTTTGCCAGCTCCCTTTCAGGGAGCACAAGAACGTTAGATTTCTATATTAACTTTTATATTGAACTCGATAGTTCCTTGTATCCATTGAAAATCTATATAAACGTAAAATTAAAAGCAAAACGTTCCTTGTCTCCCATGAAAGGGGAGGTGCCGAGCTTGCTCGGCGGAGGGGTGTCACAAGAGCTGTTAACGAGGTGTTAATTTGATAGACATACATTCCCACAT
>JAIHZV010000136.1 GCA_022718015.1 Phascolarctobacterium sp.
AACGAACGCTGCCGTTGCGCTTGCCGAGAATAAGAATAGTTTCAAGATAATTTTCGCCAGATTCTAAAAGTGACATGTCGTAAACCTCCGTACATTTTGTATTAGTAGAAAAAACTTTTTTTATTAATACTATTTTAGCATATTTAGACCGTACAGTCACTAGCAAGATAGTGTATAATTAAAATATATAAGGATAAATGCGCCGGGAAGCGTCTGCTTACCGATATTTTGTGAGAAAGGTTGTGAAAGGCTTTGTTAAGCTTTATTAGAGAAACAAAGAGCGTTTGGGAAAGAATGCGCGAGTGTGCGAAGCCGCTAGTGCTATACGGCATGGGTAACGGAGCAGATAAGATTCTTGATTGGTGTGAGGAAAATCAGGTCAAGGTGCAGGGCGTATTTGCCAGCGACGAATTTGTACGCGGACAGCAGTTCCGCGGCTTTACGGTGGAGCGCTATGACGCGCTGAAGGAGCGTCTGGGTGAGGAGCTGCTCGTGGTTATCGCCTTTGCGAGCGAAAGGCCGGAGGTGCTGCAGCGCTTTGCTGAGCTGGACGCAGAGCAGGAGGTCGTAGCGCCGCACCTGCCGCTGTTCGAGGAAGAGGAGACGGTGAGCAGTGCGTGGCTGCAAAGATACGAAGCAGAGCTGCAGGCGGCGTATGACCTGCTGGCTGACGACAGGTCGCGCGAGGTGTTCAGCGCGACACTCAATTATAAGCTCAGCGGCAAAATCAAGTACCTTTTTGCGTGCGAAACGCAGCGTGTAGAGGATATCCGTGAGCTGCTGGCACCTGCGCCGGACGAGGTTTATCTGGACTTGGGCGCTTATAACGGCGATACGATACGTGAGCTCGGAGAGCTGACGGACTGGCAGTGGCGCGAGGTGGTGGCGGTGGAGCCGGATCGCCGTAACTGCCGCAAGCTGCGCGTTTTGGCAGAGGAGCTGGCGGAGCGCGGCTTGCCCGTGGAGGTGTATGAGGCAGGCATCTGGAGCGAGCAGGGCGAGCTTGGCTTCAGCGACAGCGGTGGACGCCAGTCGACTTTTATCGGTGCGGAGAAAAAAACTGTGCCGGTAACGACAATAGATGCGCTGGCAGAGGGACGTGAGGTCAGCCTGATTAAGATGGACGTGGAGGGAGCAGAGCTGCAGGCTTTGACAGGTGGCAGGGAAACGCTGCAAAAAGCTGCACCTAAGCTTTTTGTCGCTGCCTATCATTATGACGTAGACTTATTCCGCCTGCCGCTGCTGCTGCAGAAAATCGTGCCGCAGTACAAAATCTATCTGCGTAAGCATCCCTATGTTCCGGCGTGGGAGCTGAACTATATCTGTACGAAATAAAGCGGGACGAAAAACGACCATATAGGACAAAAAATGTCAAATGTAGTTTCGTGGTGGAATGTCCATCTAAATAGCGTAAAAGTGACACAAAAAGTAAAAAAAATGTTAAAAAAGTGTAAAGTGTAAGCAGGTAAAAACGCTCCTGTAGCGAATTTATCAAATATAGGTGTAGAATGGATGTTACACTACGTTTATGTATAACAATGATGATTCGAAAAGGAGTGTTTCTCAATGAAAAAGTCTAAATGGATGCTTGGCGCAGCTGCAATGCTGGCTCTGTCCGTAGCTCTGGCTGGCTGCGGCGGCGGTGACAAAAAGGCTGATAACAAGGCTGGTGGCGCTAAAGGTGAATTGATGGTTTATACCTCCATCTATCCTGATATTATTGACAATATGTGCAAACCGAATGTTGCTAAAGCATTCCCCGATATGAAGGTTAACTGGTTCCAGGGCGGTACTGAAAAAGTTGTTACCAAGATTACCGGCGAAATCAAAGCTAAAAAGATTGCTGCCGACGTTCTGATGGTTGCTGATCCTTCCTACTACCTGAAGCTGCAGGATCAAAAGCTTCTGCTTCCGTACAAATCCAAAGAAGAGGCTAACCTGATCAATGATAAAGCAGAGGATGGCTCCTGGTATGCAGTTCGTGTCTGCAACATGATTATTGCTTACAATGCTGATAAGCTGAAGGTAGAGGACGCTCCGAAAAACTGGACTGATCTGACTGATCCGAAATGGAAAGGCAAAATTGCTATGCCTAACCCGATGCTGTCCGGCACTGCTTATGTAGCAGTTGGCGCCCTGGCTGACAAATATGGCTGGGAATACTTCGACAAGCTGAAAGCTAACGGCCTGCGTGTTGAAGAAGGCAACTCCGCTATTCAAAACAAGCTGTTGACCGGCGAATATGCAGCAGCAATGATTCTGGAAGAAAACATCCTGAAGCTTGCTAACACCAAGAAAGAGCCGCTGAAAGTTATCTATCCGAGTGACGGCGTAATCCAAGTTCCGTCTCCTATCGCTATTTTCAATACTACCAAGAATCCTGAAGGTGCAAAAGCATTGGTTGACTGGTGGTTGTCTAAAGAAGGTCAGCAAGCAGTTGTTAAGGGCTGGATGCACTCTGTTCGTGGCGACGTTAAAGAACCGATTGGTTCCGTTCCTACTAAGGGTCTGACCGATAGCAAGATTAAAGTTGACTGGAGAAAATTGGCTGATAATAACGCTCAAATCAAGGAAGAGTTCCGTAAACGCGTTATGGACAAATAATTATACCTGTTAAAGTAATCCATAGGCAAAACAGGGACGCTTTGGCGCTCCCTGTTTTTCCTGCTTTATAGTTTAGATTGAAATACTACTTTATTTTTTAGATTTTAGGGAAGGAGAACCTTACTTTCCATGCTTTCATCACGAATTAACAGTAAAACTATTGTCATTTCACTATCCGTTCTGCTGCTGCTTTATTTTGTAATTTTCCCGATGGGAATTTTGCTTTTTGACAGCGTTGTTAAGGATGGTGCTATTAACCTAGAAAATTACCGTAATGTGTACAGCGCGGACGTCAACTGGAAGGCCTTGACTAATACCGTAGAGCTGTCTCTGATGGTTATGATTGCCAGCGTTATTATTACTTTTCCGCTGGCGTGGCTTGTTGGCCGTACCGACATGCCGGGCAAAAAAGGCTTCCGTACTCTTTTGGTTTCCAGCTATATGATTCCGCCTTATGTTGGCGCAATCGCATGGGTGCAGCTTCTGAATCCTAGCGTTGGCTACCTGAATAACATTTTTAAGTTTATTTTTGGCTTGGAAACAGCGCCCTTTGATATTTACACCTTCTGGGGTCTGGCTTGGGTATTGACATTGTTCTATTCACCCTTTGCCTTCATTACCATCTCTCGTGCTATGGAGAAGATGGATCCGACCTTGGAGGAGGCTGCGCGTGTAAGTGGTGCTTCTCCGCTGCGTACTGTATTGGACGTAACCTTGCCGCTGATGGCACCGTCTATTCTTGCCGGCGGTCTGCTGGTATTCATTGCGGCAGGCTCCTGCTTCGGTATTCCCTCAATTGTTGGTATGCCAGGTAATATCGAGGTTATGACTACGCGTATCGTAACCTATATTTATATGGGCGATGATGCCGGTGTGCGTGATTCCACCGCTCTGGCTGCTTCTTTGATGTTTATTGCCAACTTCCTGCTGATGGGCATGACCTGGATGATGGGCCGCAAGGATTACACCACTATTTCCGGTAAATCTACCCGTCCTAACATTGTTGAGCTTGGCAAATGGAAATGGCCTGCTTTCTTTGCAGTAGGTCTGTATGGCTCAATTGCTGTAATTATTCCCTTAGGCTCCATCGTGCTGACTTCCTTCCTGAAGTCCATGTCTAAGCCTATCGAATGGTCTAATATCGGTATTGAACCCTGGATTCCTGTTATTACCAGTGCACAGTATATGGAAAGCGTCTGGAACTCTGTTGTTTACGGTGTTATTGCTGCTACCATTGGTACTCTTGTCAGCCTGTTTGTTGCTTATCTGGCTGTTAAGACAAAAATTAAAGGCCGTAGCATTCCTGACCTGCTGGTAGTAATTGGCGGTTCTACTCCGTCCATCGTTATCGCTTTGGCTTTGATTATTACCTTTAGCGGTAATTTCGGCCTGAATATGTATTCCACAATGTGGATTATTATCGTCAGCTATCTGGTTAAGTACATGACTATGTCCGTGCGCACTATTGCCGCTGCTCTGAGTCAGGTACACATTTCTCTGGAGGAGGCTGCCCTGAACTCTGGTGCTAACTGGCTGCGCTGCTGCAAGGACATCATCATTCCGTTGATTGCTCCTTCCGTAATTGCAGGTTGGTTCCTGATTTTCATGCCGTCCTTCTACGAGCTGACCATGTCTCTGCTGCTGTACGGTAGTGACACCAAAACCATCGGCGTATTGCTGTATGAACTGCAGACCTATGCTGATACTCAGAACGCATCCGTGCTTTCTGTAATCATTCTGATGATTGTCCTGATTGGCAACCTGATTCTGAACAAGGTTTCCAAGGGTAACGTTGGTAT
>JAIHZV010000137.1 GCA_022718015.1 Phascolarctobacterium sp.
GAGTACCCTCGGCAGCGCCGCTCTTTTCAGCAGCAGCCAGCTTGCTCATCAGGTTAGTGGTATCAATTTCCATACCTAATGCGCGTGCAGCCCAGCCCAGATGGTTCTCCAATACCTGACCGATGTTCATACGGGAAGGTACGCCCAGCGGATTCAGTACGATATGTACCGGTTCGCCGGTCGGCAGGAACGGCATATCCTCACGTGCCATGATGCGGGAAACGACACCCTTGTTACCATGGCGGCCTGCCATCTTATCGCCTTCAGAAATCTTACGTTTTTGAGCGATATGTACACGAACCTGTTCGTTTACTCCCGGCGGCAGGTCATCGCCGTTTTCACGGCTGAATACCTTAACGCTGACAATCTTACCAGCTTCGCCATGCGGTACACGCAGAGAGCTGTCGCGTACTTCGCGAGCTTTTTCACCAAAGATAGCACGCAGCAGGCGCTCTTCAGCGGTCAGCTCAGTTTCGCCCTTCGGCGTAACCTTGCCTACCAGAATATCGCCGGGACGTACTTCTGCACCGATGCGGATAATGCCGCGCTCGTCCAGATCCTTCAGCGCATCCTCGGAAACGTTCGGAATCTCGCGGGTAATCTCTTCTTTACCAAGCTTGGTATCACGAGCATCGCAGTCATACTCTTCGATATGGATAGAGGTGAAGATATCAGCCTTTACCAGATCCTCATTCAGCAGAACAGCATCCTCGTAGTTATAGCCTTCCCAAGGCATGTAGGCAATGATTACGTTGTGGCCTAATGCCAGCTCGCCATGATCAGTTGCCGGGCCGTCAGCCAGAACCTGCTTCTCGGCAACCTTGTCGCCTTTGAAGACGATAGGACGCTGGTTAACGCAGGTGCCTTGGTTAGAGCGTTTGAATTTCAGCAGCGGATATACATCCACTTCGCCGTTTTCTGCACGTACACGGATTTCGTTGCCAACTACGCGGATAACCTCACCGGCACGTTTAGCCAGTACGCAGACACCGGAGTCAACTGCAACCTTATATTCCATACCAGTACCGATAATCGGTGCCTGGGTGCACAGCAGAGGTACTGCCTGACGCTGCATGTTCGCGCCCATCAGTGCACGGTTAGCGTCATCGTTTTCCAGGAACGGAATCAGAGCAGTAGCGATAGATACTACCTGTTTAGGAGAAACGTCCATCAGGTCAACCTTGTCCGGAGTGATAGACAGGACATCATCCTTAGCACGAGCGGTAACACGCTCGCCCAGGAAGTAGCCTTCTTCATCCAACGGTTCGTTGGCCTGTGCAACGATATATTTATCTTCTTCATCAGCAGTCATGTAAACTACTTCGTCAGTTACACGCTTATTTGCTTTATCAACCTTGCGGTACGGAGTTTCCATAAAGCCGTATCTGTTGATAACAGCAAAGGTGGACAGAGAACCAATCAAGCCGATGTTAGGACCTTCAGGCGTCTCGATAGGACACATACGACCATAGTGGGAGTTGTGTACGTCGCGGACTTCATAGCCTGCACGCTCACGAGACAAACCGCCGGGGCCGAGGGCGGACAGACGACGCTTATGCGTCAGCTCTGCCAGCGGGTTGTTCTGGTCCATGAACTGAGACAGCTGGCTGCTGCCGAAGAATTCTTTGATAGCAGCAACAACAGGACGGATATTAATCAGGGCCTGCGGCGTAATAACCTCAGTATCCTGAATCGTCATACGCTCTCTTACAACGCGCTCCATACGTGCCAGACCAATGCGGAACTGGTTTTGCAGCAGCTCGCCAACGCAGCGTACACGACGGTTGCCCAGATGGTCGATGTCATCAGCAGTGCCAAGACCATCCATCAGGTTCAGTAAATAGTTGAAGGAAACAAAAACGTCCTCAACAGTAATAGTATGCAGCTTTTCGTCGATACCGGTGGTGAACATAACCAGCATTTCGTTTTCATGATCAACGATCTTGATTTTACGCATGCCCTGTTCATTGTAAACGCCGCTTTCAGCAACCTTGTCCAGAACCTCATCGGTCATCTTAGTGCCGGCAGCAACAACTACTTCACCAGTTTCTTCATCAACGATAGGCTCGGCGATAACAGTACCGCTCAGGCGGCTGCGCCAGCCAAGCTTTTTATTCAGTTTATAACGGCCTACACTTGCCAGGTCATAACGCTTGCTGTCGAAGAAGGTGTTCTCAATTAATTGAACAGCATTTTCCAGGATAACAGGCTCGCCCGGGCGAAGCTTTTTGTAAACCTCCAGCATTGCCTCATCTCTGTTTTTGGTGGTATCCTTTTCCAGAGTAGCCATCAAAGCCGGATGCTCACCGAAGGTCTTGATAATTTCTTCATTAGAAGACAGACCGAGAGCACGCAGCAGCGTCGTAGCCGAAACCTTACGGGTACGGTCAACACGTGCAGAGATAATATCGCTGGTATCAGTCTCATATTCAATCCAAGCGCCGCGGTTAGGAATTACAGTAGTGTTGTAAAGCTTTTTGCCGCTAGGATCCATGGTAACACCATAGTATACGCCGGGAGAACGAACCAGCTGGCTGACAATAACACGTTCAGCACCATTGATAACAAAGGTGCCGGTTTCTGTCATCAGCGGGAAATCGCCCATAAATACGTTGGATTCCTTCATCTCGCCTGTATCTTTATACAGCAGACGAACTTTAACGTTCATCGGTGCAGAGTAAGATTCATCTCTTTCTTTGCACTCCTCAACGCCATATTTCGGAGTTCCCAGATCAAAAGTGTCAAAGGAAAGCTCCAGATTGCCTGTAAAGTCAGTAATCGGAGAAATGTCATGCAGAATATCTACGAGTCCTTCCTTCAGGAACCATTCGTAGGACTTTCTCTGGATGTCAATCAAATGAGGCATCGGCAGTATTTCATTAATTCTCGCATAACTATACCGAGTCCTATCACCCACTGGAACCGGTTTAAACATGTAATTCCTCACCCCTTCTTAATTATTAGACACACTAAAGGCGTACAATCACTCATGACAAAAAAAACAAGGTTCTTACCTCAAGGACCTTGTCTGTTGTCTGCGATGATTGAACTTCATCATTCATTATAAGCAAGATACGCCGTTCAACCACTGACCCGGCAGTATTTGTTGTCAAAAAATACCTGTAAAAGAATTATTGATGTAGTATGATATGTTATCATATTATACGCTTTTTGTCAAGGAAAAATAAAATATTTTTTCAGTCGCCGCATGAAAAAAGCTCCGCCGCCTTACGGCTACGGAGCAGTTTTTTTGATGATGAAGATTACATTGCTGCTTCTTCAACAGGATATACACTGATTTGGCGTTTGTCGCGGCCTTTGCGTTCAAATTTAACGCGACCTTCAACTTTAGCGTAGATGGTGTAATCCTTACCCATGCCAACATTGTTGCCCGGGTGGAATTTGGTACCGCGTTGACGAACGATGATGCTGCCGGCAGTTACCAGCTGGCTGTCATGTGCTTTGGTACCCAGACGTTGTGCGTTAGAGTCACGACCGTTGTGGGAGCTACCAGTACCTTTTTTATGTGCATGTAATTGCAGAATAATTTCAAACATTACTTTCACCTCCTATGTTCTTTGATGCGAACATATTGCGGACACTGACGCGCTATTGATTCCACTCCATATACCATGGTTTGCAATATAGCCTCGGTCAGGTCATTAGGCGCACTGTTCAATGCTACCTCTAAAATTCCGTCCTCCTGATTAACGACATAGGACGGCTTGAGCTTCAAATGTTTTTCCAAGCCAAGCAAGGGCGCCTGCGTCAGCGCGGAAACGGCACTGCAGACAATGTCTGAGCCTTCCTCACTGTAACCAGCATGACCACTAACCTTATAGCCAGTAATCATACCCTGCTTATCCCTGAACAAATCAACACTTACCATAAAAATTATGCGTTAATAGCGGTGATTTCAACAGTGGTGAACGGTTGACGATGACCTTGACGTTTACGGTAGTTGGATTTAGCTTTGTATTTGAAAACGAAAATTTTGTCTGCTTTGCCGTGTTCAACAACTTTAGCAACAACTTTAGCGCCTTCAACTACGGGCTTGCCAATCTTAACATCAGCATCATTTACAACGGTCAGAACTTCTTCAAAAACAACTTCAGCGCCAACTTCTGCGTTCAGTTTTTCAACTTGCAGGGTTTCGCCTTCGCTTACGCGGTATTGTTTGCCGCCGGTTTTGATAATTGCGTACATCTATTGCACCTCCCTTAATGATAGACTCGCCAAATACGGTACCCTGATGCTCAGGGGTTTTCTGAACCTCTCTGCGCGGTTGGGGACGGACCATTCAGTCCATACTGGAATATTTTACCTTATACAAGGCT
>JAIHZV010000138.1 GCA_022718015.1 Phascolarctobacterium sp.
GCTGTAGTTAATTCATTTAAAAAGCTGTTGCCGCTGCCACGATGCAGGTTGAGGTCGCTGACCACAACGCTCATCTCACGCTGGCGCACGCCCTTCTCAAAATGTGAGCCTAGGGAATGGATAACATAGGGCTCCTTGTTGATGCTGCCAAGATACATCATGCAATGGCCCTCCATGTAAAGGCCTGCACCCGGCATAAGGCCGTCAAGCGTCGAAATCCTGTTGCCGCTCATGCCGCTCAGAGCGTGCTTCGTGCCTGCGCTCAGCTCCTGCTCGTCCGCATTACGCGGCAGCACAATGCCTACAGTGCGATAAGCATTATACAGCAGGCTTGAGCAGTCAACGCTGTTTTTCAAGCCGCCCCAGCCATACGGTCTGCCATAAAATTTGAAGGCCGCACGCACGATATTATTCGATGTATAGGGCATATAGCCATAATGCAGCGCATTATTCGTCTTCAGGATACTCAGCGGCTGCTTAACGAGACTGCCGTACTGACTGCGTCCCGGTGCCACAACAGTGTAAACACTGCCCTTATCGTTTGTCACCACAAGGCGTGCGCCCTGCTGGTACAAAACATTTTCGCCAGACGTTTTCAAAATATAATCCGCATCCGTAACCACGAGAAACTTAGCAGGCTTGACAAAGGTAAGCCAAGTGTTCTTATCCGTAAAGCCAAGATCATATTTGCTCACCCAGCCGCTGTAATTTACGCTCTGCACATAATAGAAAAAGCCGTTAGCACTCGTGTGCAGCACAGCCACAGGCTCTGACGGATCGAGCATCGTCTCCTGCAAGGCATCGAAATCCTTGTCATTAGCATAATAGTACAAGCCCTCGCCTGTCGGCAGGTTACGCAGCGGACTACGGCGCACCGTCACAGCATAACGCACATTGACGCTTGCCGGAATCGCGCCCACATTCGTCTGCTTACGCAGAATGTTTTTGTAGTTGTCGCTGACCTTCACGCCATGCAGATATAAATCATCGTCCAGCAAGGAATAATCCATAATCTTCGTTTTCAGCGAATCACCGTTATAGGTGCCGGGATAATTTGCCAAATCAACAACTGTGCGCGACTTCTGGCGAATCTTAGCATTAAAGCTCTGCACACCGTTCGCATCCAGAATCAGCTTGTCGCCATCCGTATTCTTGTTCATCCAGTATTCCGGCGTCACCAGCACAGGATAATTAGTAATACCGGTCGCCTGCGCAGAACAAGGCAGCAAAGTACATAAAGCCACAAGGCTCATTAATAAAAATTTCGTGAAACGCAAGCTTCTTCCTCCTTCTCGCGCTGCGCCAACTAATTAACGCGCGCTAAACATAAATCCTTAATATTATTAAATTCTTGCTTGAAAGCAAAAATCCTGCTTTTCTAAAATAAAAAAGTACCGCCCTCTGCCTCCCAAGGAAAGCAGAAAGCGGTACCCTAACGGCACGCAGCCGTCAGCAGATTTTTAATTAAGCGCGGGAGATATAGTCGCCGGTTCTGGTATCGATAGCCAGAACATCGCCCTCGTTGATGAACAGAGGAACCTTAACAACATAGCCGGTGTCCATGGTAGCATTTTTGCTGCCGCCGGTAGCGGTATCGCCTTTGATGCCCGGTTCGGTTTCAACTACGGTCAGTTCAACAGTGTTCGGCAGGTCAACGCCCAGAACGCGGTTGTCATAAATCATGATTTTAACGTCCATGTTCTCTTTCAGGAAGTTCAGAGCGGAGCCCAAAGTTTCTTTGCTCAGCTCGGTTTGTTCATAGGTTTCGTTGTCCATGAATACATACATGCCATCGGATTCATACAGATATTGCATTTCGCGACGGTCGATATGAGCCTTCGGCAGACGCTCGCCTGCATTGAAGGTACGCTCTACAACGGCGCCGGTGCACAGGTTACGCATTTTAGCGCGAACGAAAGCAGCACCCTTACCAGGTTTTACGTGTTGGAACTCAACAACCTGCCAAGCATCGCCGTCGATAGTTACGGTTACGTTTGTTTTAAATTCGTTTGTGGAAATCATTGGAAGCCCTCCTATAATTTTTTTAAATTAGACAATTTCAATAAGCTGTTTTTTGACACCGTTCAAGGCTCTCGCCCCTTCCTCCGTCAAAACAACAGTATCTTCTATACGAACCCCGCCTTTGCCGGGAATGTATATACCAGGTTCAATAGTAAAAATCATGCCGGTACGCAAAATAGTTTCTCCGCGCTTGTTGATATTCGGCATCTCGTGAATCTCCAGACCAACGCCATGACCAGTGCCATGCACATAATAATCGCCATAACCACATTCCGTGATATGATTGCGGACGATAGCGTCCAGCTCTCTGCCCGTCATGCCAGCCTGCGCTGCATTGAGGCCCTTGAGCTGTGCCTGCAGAACGATGTCATAAATATCCTGCTGCCAGGAATCAGACTCGCCCACAACAATCGTGCGTGTCATATCCGAATGGTAGCCCTTGTAGACAGCGCCAAAGTCAAAGGTAACAAAATCACCCTCGGCAATAACCTTGTCCGAAGCCATACCATGCGGCAAAGCACTGCGTGCACCAGAAGCAACAATCGTATCAAACGACGGCTTCTCACTGCCCAGCATCTTCATGTAAAATTCCAGACGTCCGGCCAGACCACGCTCCGTGCGGCCAACCTCAACATCATCAAGAAGCTTGATAAAGGCTTCGTCGGCAATGCTGGCTGCCTTAAGCAGATAATCCAGCTCCTTCTTATCCTTTACCATGCGGATATTGCTGAAATCGATGCTCTGCATATACGTCTCACCTAAGAGAATGTGCAGAGTCATATAGTCGTTATAGCTGTAATAAGCACCGTCGAAGCCAACAACCTGAGAATTTCTCGCCAGCTTGGCAGCAGCAGCCCAGATGCTGTTCGCATCAGTCGGCTGATACTCCAGCACCTCAAAATGCTTCAGCTCGTTCTTCGCCTGTTCAGTATAACGGCCATCTGTAATCAAAACTCCATGCTGTCTGTCAAAGTAAAGCAGGCTTGAATCGCCTGTAAAGCCTGTCAGATAGCGGATTGTGGTAACATCCTTAATTATGACACTGTCCACACTATGCTTGGCCATAATCTCCAAAACTTTATTGATTCGCGTCATAATAGTACCCTCTTTTCACAAAAATTGCCCTTCATGCCATAAATCACCTAAATATTTTACCACTCATTAGCAAAACTTTCAACCACTTCTACTCTAAAAGGCATATTTTCTATTATGTCCATCGTATCGAAGTAGGTATCAGGTGTGGCATAAAACTTAATCAGTCCGGCGCTGCCATCCACCGTGCTCACCATGGCCAGATGCTCATAGCCTTCCATAATCCAGTTTACATCGGCAATACGCTCAGGCTCAACCTGCGCGTAAATCATACTGTGGGGTCCAGGGTCATTATCACTCATTCTTTTACAACCTTTCTGCGTAATAAGCTATATTGCAGCAGCGGCTTGTCGCTGGCTGCGGAAAATTTTTGCTGAGCGTGCGGTGCGCAGTCAATTGCTGCACCATCAGCGTCCTGCATATTTTCCAAAACAAACGGCAGCAGCGTTCCGTCCGGCTCTAAAAGCTCCAGCGGCTCGCCTGCCTTAACATTGTTGCGCTGTTCAAAATAAGCGCGTTTATTCTCAGCATCATAACCAGTTACAATGCCTACGAAATCATGAGTCTGCTCGTACTTCGAGCTTGTGTAGACCTGTGCATTACGGTCTGGCTTGGTAATCGCAAAGCCAGTGGTGTACTGGCGATGGGAGACCTTGTTCAGCTCCGTAATCCATTCCTCCGGCACGCTGTAGCCGTCCATGTCAGCCCAGCAGGCATCAATCGCCTTGCGGTAAACGCTGACCACGGTAGCCACATAATGCACGCTCTTCATGCGGCCTTCAATTTTCAGGCTGCATACACCGGCACGCATCAGCTCCGGCAGATATTCAATGAGGCACAAATCCTTAGAGTTCATCACATAGGTTCCGTGCTCATCCTCTTCGAGGTCAAAGTATTCACCGGGGCGCTTCTGCTCACCCAGCTTATACATATTATATTCCCAACGGCAGGCCTGCGTGCAGGCACCACGGTTGCCGTCGCGCCCAGTCAGATAAGCGCTCAACAGACAGCGTCCGCTGTAGGAAATGCACATTGCGCCATGCACAAAGGTTTCCAGCTCTACGGAGGTTTTCTCGCTGATTTCGCTGATTTCCTTCAGCGACAGCTCGCGTGCCAAAACAACACGCTCCGCACCAAGCTGCTCCCACGCCTTTACTGTAGCAAAATTCGTGGTGTTCGCCTGCGTGCTCACATGCAGCGGCAGCTCCGGCACAA
>JAIHZV010000139.1 GCA_022718015.1 Phascolarctobacterium sp.
TAGCCTTCCAGCGGCCAGAAGCGGGAGCAGTCCGGAGTAATCATTTCGTCACCCAGTACAACCTCGCCGTTTTCGTCCAGACCGAACTCAAACTTGGTATCAGCAATGATGATGCCGCGCTCTAAAGCGTAAGCAGCACATTTTTTATAGATAGCAATGGTGTAATCGCGCAGTTTCAGAGCATATTCCTTGCCGCGGCCCGGATAAAGCTTCTCGAGAATTTCGATGCTTTGCTCAACGCTGATGTTTTCGTCATGGTCGCCGATTTCAGCCTTGGTGCTCGGAGTGAAGATAGGCTCAGCCAGCTTTTCGGATTCCTGCAGGCCTTCAGGCAGCTTAATGCCGCAGATTTCGCCAGTCTTTTTGTAGCTTTCCCAGCCGCTGCCGGTGATGTAGCCACGAACAATGCATTCAACAGGCAGCATGTTCAGCTTTTGGCATTTCATGCTGTTGCCGGTGAATTCCGGTTTCTGGAAGAATTCAGGCATATCTTTAACGTCAACAGAAAGCATATGGTTAGGCACGATGTCTTTTGTCAGATTGAACCAGAATTTGGAAATCTGCGTCAGCACGGTGCCTTTCTTAACGATATTGTTTTTCAGAATATGGTCAAATGCGGAAATACGGTCGGTAGCTACCATAATAATGCTGTCGCCAGCATCATACATCTCACGAACCTTGCCGGATTTAAACGGTTTGTACTCTTGCATTGTAATGCCTCCTAAAAATTTTCTCGGCAGAGGAGTAACCAGCGCGTGCTGCCTGCGCCTCCGTCATTGTTAACTTTGTTATACTTTACGCTATTATCATACCACAACGCCCGCAAAAAGTCGAACGTTTTTCGATGTTTTTAATTTATTTTTCGGATTTTTTCTTTGCAGGCCACTAATTCCTTATAGACGGTCTATAAACGGCAGCTTCAGCATCTCCGTATCCACATAAGGCTCGCCTAAATGTCTGCCCGGTACAAACGTTCCGTGGCAGTCGCTGCCACCGCTAATAAGCAGCTTATGCTTCCTGCAATGGAGCAAAAGGCGCTGCGTGCCCTCCTCGCTATGATTAGAATGATAGCACTCAAAGCCGTCAAAGCTTTCTACGCGCAGCAGGTCCATAACCTGCTCCAGTCCCGGACCATGAAAGCCGCTCGCCGCATGAGCGCACAGCGCTACGCCTCCGGCACCATGAATCGCCGCAATAACCTCGCTAATCGCGGGGAAGGTTGGAAAGCCAAGGTCATGCTCCGGCGTAAAAATCCGCTGAAAAAAATCATTCACGCCTGTGCACAAGCCCTTATCAATCAGGTATGCCAACGCTCTCCAGCCGCCGCGCCTCCTGTCATAGGTATAACGCGCAAACTCGGCCTCATCCACATCCCAGCCAGCGCGTGCCAAAAGGCGGATGCTGTCCACATCCTTTTGCTCCAGCAGGTCCTCATTATGACGCATCAATTCCACTAGCGGCTTATTGGTAATATCAATACCATAGCCGAGAATATGAAACGACAAATCGCCCTTCGTCGAGCAGATTTCCGCTCCCGGCAGAAAGCCTATCCCTGCCTGCGCCGCCAGCCTGCCTGCTTCCGCTACGTTCGCTACGCTGTCATGGTCTGTCACCGCCAGCAGCCCTATACCGCAGCGCTGCGCCTCCTCTATCAGCTCCGCCGGAGTCCACGTTCCGTCGGAAGCAGTCGTATGAATATGTAAATCTGCACGTATCGCCATCGCAGCCTCTCCTTTTTCTCTACACAATAAGCTAAAAGCCAGCAAAATTGCTTATAAAACGCCAAAAATAAAAATTTTTTTCCGTCGTCTATGTATAGAATAGGTAAAAATCACGCATCTGTCAACGTAATACGGCAAAATATTCATCTCCCTTCCACGCAGACAGTACTTCTCATACAAGACGTTTCAAAAAAGTGTTACACTTGTTACAGTCTACATATGTAGGTATAGCAAAATTCTGCATTAAGTGTACGCGCGCCAATGTTGTCCACTATACAAATACATTATTCATTCTGTACTTGACTTTCCCATAACAATGATATATACTATCAACATTACTACTAACAATTTTTTATATTAGGGGGAGTCGTTGTGTTTAACAAATATCTTGCCATTCTCAATGAAGTGGCACTTATCAAACAAATCGCCGTCGGCCTTGTCATCGGCGTCCTGCTGGCTTTAACCGTGCCGCAGGCTGTTCCTGTTGTCGCTATTTTTGGTGACCTTTTTGTAAAAGCTTTAAAGGGCGTTGCACCTGTACTCGTATTCTTCTTGGTTATGAATGCTATGGCTCAGAAGAAAAGCGACGGTGACGCTAACATGAAGCCTATTATCGGCTTGTACGTTGTCGGCACCTTCTGCGCTTCTCTCGTAGGCGTAACCCTGTCCTTCCTGTTCCCGACCACCTTGCAGCTGCAGGTTGCAGACGCTAAGGTTACACCGCCTAGCGGTATCGTTGAGGTTCTGCATAACCTGATTCTCAGCGTTGTTGATAACCCGATTGCTGCACTCCTGCACGCAAACTATATCGGTATTCTGGCATGGGCTGTAATCTTCGGTCTGGCTATGAACATGGCTGCTAATGACACCACCAAGGCTGCTTTGGCAGACGTTGCTAAATCCATCACCCTCGTTGTAAAATGGGTTATCCACTTTGCTCCGCTCGGCATCATGGGCCTCGTGGCAACCTCCATCAGCGATGCAGGCCTGTCCGCAGTTATGAGCTATGTACACCTTCTGGCAGTACTCATTGCCTCCTACTTCTTCGTAGCGCTGGTGATGAATCCGCTCATCGTATACTTCAACATTCGTAAAAACCCGTTCCCGCTGGTGCTCACCACCATCCGCGAATCCGGCGTTTACGCTTTCTTTACCCGCAGCTCCGCTGCTAACATTCCTGTAAATATGGCTCTGTGCAAACGCCTCGGCCTCAATCCTGATACCTATGCGCTGTCCATTCCGCTGGGCGCAACCATAAACATGGCTGGTGCATCCATCACCATCTCCGTACTGGCTCTGGCTGCAGCTAACACTCTGGGTATCCATGTAGATATGCCGACTGCACTGCTGCTGTGCATCGTTTCTACCGTTGGTGCCTGCGGTGCTTCTGGTGTTGCCGGCGGCTCCCTGCTGCTGATTCCTGTAGCCTGCGCTTCCTTCGGTATCGGCAATGATATCGCTATGCAGGTTGTTGGCGTTGGCTTCATCATCTCCGTACTGGAGGATGCCTGCGAAACCGCGCTCAACAGCTCCAGTGACGTACTCTTCACCGCAACTGCTGAATTTGCAGAACGCGCTAAGGCTGGTACGCTGAAAGCTGAAGACCTCGTTCCGAAAGATTAAGTTCATAAGCAATGCTGCCGCATGGAAACGTGCGGCAGTTTTTTTATGCAAAAAAGAACTGCCGCCGAAGCAGCCCAGGCTCCAGTGGCAGTTTGAAAGGATGTGTTGTTGTCTATTTAATTATCAGCCTTCAATGGCAATGTATTTCTTTTCTTCAACCTTTTTCGGCTCAACCTTAGGAATAGTAACCTTCAAAATACCATCCTCAAATTTAGCCTTGATATCCTCCTGCGTTACAGCATCGCCAACATAGAAGGTTCTTGCACATTGGCCGGTATAACGTTCACGGCGGATATAAACGCCCTCTTTATTTTTCTCGTCCTTATCCAGGCCTTTAGCAGCGGTAATCGTCAGATAACCGTTTTCCAGTTTGGCATTGACGTCCTCTTTTTTAAAGCCGGGCAGGTCGATATCCATTTCATAAGCGCCATCAGTTTCTTTAATATCGGTCTTCATAACGTTCTGTGCATGTTTACCATACAGCGGATTGCGATGGCCAAAGAATTCCTTCTCAAACGGAAAATCCATTAAATCATCAAATAAGCTTTCACCAAATACACTAGGCATCATCATAAGTCATTCCTCCATTTTTATCTTGCTTGTTAGTTTGCATTTTCATGTTGATGCTACAAGTATTAATTTGATTATTAACTCGGGTTCTTAGCCTTGGGGCTTTCTTTGCTTCCCTATGGTTCATTTCCTTTGTTGACTATGTTATACCACTATTTGTTAGCACTGTCAAGCGTCGAGTGCTAATTTCTGACGATTTCACAAAATTAACATATTCAACGCTTTTTCAGTTGTAAAATCCCCATAAGTATACTACAATAAACATATCACATAAAGAAAGTAGGCGCAGCCATGAACTTACCTGAGAAAAAATACATTGCTTCCTTTGATATTGATGCACAAAACACCTTCACCCCTGTATGCCCCGACGAGCTGGCAGTAGCAGAGGGCGATATGATTGCCGA
>JAIHZV010000140.1 GCA_022718015.1 Phascolarctobacterium sp.
TGAAGCTGCTGCAGAACGCTTAAGGATTTGGCTTTACTGCGAAGTTGTCCGTTAGACAAGGCTGTGGAGAATTACAAAAACTAACAGATATTGCGACAATATATAAAAAGATAGGTTACAGGAATAAGGACAGCGTGAAATGTTCTGAAAACGTTTATTTATGCTGTTCAGCTATTGGAAATTTTTGTACTATATGTTATAATAAATACACTATGGTATAGGTGTACTCGTACTTAAATGGTCAGATGGTTAACTCCTGACGGTCCCGCCGCTGTGAAGGCCTTGCGTCTAAGTCAGCAGCCAACCTATATGTTATTCTGAATCCACGGGTGATGGAGGCAGTTGGGTTTACTAATTGCATGGAATAGTTGTCGTTAGTTAATTCTGTCTTTATGACTTCTGTCGGATTCGGCAGAAGTCTTTTTTAATTATTGATAAGACTTATCATATGCTAGATTTAATTGCAAAGGAGCGGCGCTATGGAGGAATATCAATTTTCGCAGGGAAAAAACCTGCGCTGTGGTTATACAACCGGCAGCTGTGCGACCGCTGCATCTAAGGCTGCTGCGGCAATGCTGCTGACGGGGGAACGCATTGATTCTGTGCGAATCGATACGCCGAAGGGCATTGTGCTGAACCTTGAGCCGCTGGAGGTTATGCTGACAGCGGATTTTGCCAGCTGCGCTATTCGCAAGGATTCAGGCGATGACCCTGATGATACTAATGGCGTGCTTGTTTATGCCAAGGTTGAAAAAACTGCTGAGCCTGGAATCATGATTGAAGGCGGTGTAGGCGTTGGCCGTGTGACGAAGCCTGGCTTGGCCTGTGCAGTCGGCGGTCCGGCGATTAATCCGACGCCGCGCAAGATGATTACTACGGAAGTAGGCAAGGTGATGGCAGAGAGCGGCTACACTGGCGGCTTGAAGGTGACGATTTCGATTCCTGCAGGCGTGGAAATCGCCAAGAAAACCTTTAACCCACGCCTGGGCATTATCGGCGGGCTGTCTGTGCTTGGCACAAGCGGTATCGTTGAGCCGATGAGCGAGAAGGCGCTGGTGGAAACGATGTACGTCGAGATTCGTGCGCAGCAGGCGGCAGGCAACAAAAACCTGCTGGTGTTCTTCGGCAATTATGGCGAAGACTTTACGCGTGACGAGATGAAGCTTGACTTGGAGGGCCATGTGACCTGCAGCAACTTTGTCGGCGAGCTTTTGGATTACGCTGTGTTCTGCGGCTTTGAGACACTGCTTTTAATCGGTCACTCCGGTAAGCTGGTCAAGGTGGCGCAGGGCGTTATGAATACGCATTCCAAGTATGCTGACTGCCGTACAGAGCTTTTTGCTTTGGAGGCTATGTTCCACGGAGCTTCTGTGGAGGTGGGCAAGGAGATTTATTCCTGCCTGACAACTGACGAGGTAACCAAGGTGCTAAAGCGGGAAAATATTTTTGAACCCGTGATAGAGAAGGTTACCGATAAAATTGATTTTTACATGCAGCATCGAGTGCATGGGAAAATAAAAACTGCAGCTTTGATGTTTTCCAATGTTTACGGCATTTTGGGCAAAACTAAGTATGCAGACGAGCTTGTAGAGCTACATAAACGAAAAGGAGTATGAGAATATGAGAGGTAAACTTTATAGCGTAGGTATCGGCCCTGGAGATCCGGAGCTGATGACATTAAAGGCAGTACGTCTGCTGAAGGAGTGCGATGTTGTTGCATTGCCGCAGGGTGATAATGGTGTACTGACCGCAAAAAATATTGTTAATCAGGTAGTCAATCTGGACGAAAAACCACAGCTGGTTGTGTATATGCCCATGACGAAGGATATGGCTGCTATGGATAAAGCTCATCGCGAAGGCGCTGATGCTATCGAAAAACTGTTGGATGAAGGCAAAAATGTTGTTTTCATTACTCTGGGCTGCCCGACTGTTTATGCAACCTGCATTTATGTGCATAAGCTGGTGCTGCAGGATGGCTATGATGCAGAGCTGGTTGCTGGTGTAACCTCTATCTGTGCAGTAGCTGCAAAGCTGAATGTTTCCCTGTGCGAAAGAGCAGAACCGTTGATTGTTCTGCCCGGCAGCTACAAGGAATCTGCAAAGTTCCTCGATGGCCCCGGCAACAAGGTGCTCATGAAATCTGCCAGCGAAATTGGCCGCGTAGTTGACGAGCTGCGTCAACGTGACCTGATTAAACACTCTGGCATGGTTGAGCGCTGCGGCCTGCCCGGCGAAAAGGTTTATCGCGATCTGGAGAAGGTTGATCCTAATAGCAGCTATTTCTCTGTAATTCTGGTTAAAGAAAAGGAGTTTGATAAATAATGATTTACTTTATTGGTGCTGGCCCTGGTGCTGCTGATTTAATTACTGTGAAAGGCAAAGAATTGCTGGAAAAAGCAGACCTGGTTATTTATGCAGGCTCTCTTGTAAATCCGGCGCTTCTGGATTACTGCAAACCGGAATGTGTTATCATGAACAGTGCACATATGACTCTGGAAGAGGTTATTGCAGCTATGGTTCCGGCTTCTCAGGCTGGTAAGCTGGTTGTTCGTCTGCACACCGGTGATCCGAGCGTTTACGGTGCACACCGTGAACAAATTGATATGCTGCGCAGCTATAATCTGGATTATGAAATTGTTCCCGGCGTAAGCTCCTTCTGCGCTGCTGCAGCAGCTCTGAAGGCAGAATATACCCTGCCGAATGTCAGCCAATCTGTTATCATCACCCGTATGGAAGGCCGTACTCCGGTTCCTGACCGTCAGAAGATTGCTGACTATGCTGCACATAAGGCTACCATGGTAATCTTCCTGTCCAGCGGCATGCTCGAAAAGCTGCAGGTTGAGCTGGTTAAGGGCGGTTACTCCAAATCCACTCCGGCTGCTATTGTTTACAAAGCAAGCTGGCCTGATGAAAAGGTTATCCGCTGCACCGTTGGTACCTTGGCAGAAAATGCTGAAAAGTACGGCATCAACAAAACTGCTTTGATTACTGTTGGCGGCTTCCTGGGCAGCGACTATGATCGCAGCGAGCTGTACAATCCGACCTTTGCTCATGGCTTCCGTGCTGCGGATCCGAGCAAGCTGGATGTTAAGCCTGAGGTGTAATAAGCCATGCAGGCCGCTGTATTTTCCTTTTCCGCGCGTGGCGCAAGGCTTGCTGCGCAGGTGGGGGAATATCTGACGAGTATAGGCTATGATGTTGATATACAGACGGTTGCCAAATATGCGGAGCAGGCTGGGCAAAAGCCTATGCTTCCTGACCATAACGCTGCTTGCGGCGAGTGCTTTGGCAGGTGCCAGACAATAGTATTTGTTGGCGCTGCAGGCATTGCTGTGCGCACGATTGCACCGTTTATCAAAAGCAAGCTGACGGATCCTGCTGTTATCTCTGTCGATGAACGCGGCAGCTTTATTATCCCACTGCTAGCAGGTCATATCGGCGGTGCGAATGAAATCGCCCGCTGCCTGGCTGCGGCGCTGGGAGGAACCTGCTGCGTGACGACGGCGACAGATGTTAATGGTTTATTTGCTGTGGACGAATGGGCTGCACGCAATCACATGGTGCTGACCTCCTTGAAGGAAGCAAAGGATTTTGCCGCTGCCTTGGTTGATGGGCAGCAGGTAGGCCTATATTATGACGCTGCCTTTCAGGTGGCAGGCGAGCTGCCGCGTCAGGTGGTAGTGAGCGATGCTCCTGCTGTAGGCATGGCGATAACGCTGGATAAGACGCTGGCGCCGTTCGCTTCGACTGTGTGCCTGCTGCCGAAGCTTGTGCATCTGGGCATTGGCTGTCGTCGCAATACTCCGTTAGAAAAAATTGAGGCTCTGGTGCTGCCGGAGCTGGAAAAGCTCAAGCTTGACAAGCGCTGCATTGTGGCGCTGGCAAGCGTGGACCTGAAAAAGGATGAGCAGGGCCTTTTGGCCTTTGCTAAAAAATATCGCCTGGCAGCAAACTTTTATACAGCCGATGAGCTGAACGCTGTTGAAGGCGAGTTTACTCCCTCTGCTTTTGTAAAAAGCGTGGTAGGGGTAAGCAATGTGTGCGAGCGCAGTGCTGTCCTTGATAGTAAGGGCGGCAGGCTGCTTTTGCGCAAAACAAGCTGTGATGGTGTAACTCTTGCTGTTGCAGCAGAAAACCTGACGCTGGATTTTTCCAGAACAGGCTTGAAAACAGACTAAGGAGAAAATATTATGTCTAAATTATTTGTTGTTGGCCTTGGCCCTGGCGGCGTAGAGCAAATGACCAAGCGTGCTTATGAAGCACTGAAATCCTGCGATGTAATTGCTGGTTATAACGTATATGTAAA
>JAIHZV010000141.1 GCA_022718015.1 Phascolarctobacterium sp.
CCAGTAATACAGGGGCGCATATTTACAGCTTTGTCAATGATGCGGGCAAAAAATATGTCGGGCAGGAGGCAGCGGAGCTGCTGCTGAACAGACAGCTTGTGGGCCTGCAGCTTTTGGCGAGCTATGGCGTGAAGGTGAAAATAAATACGGTGGCGATTCCCGGCGTAAATATGGAGGAGATTCCTGCGCTAGCAAGGCGGATGGCGGTGCTTGGCTGCAAGCTGCATAATATTTTGCCGATGCTGCCGGTGGAGGGCACGGCCTTTGCGCATCTGGCGGAGCCGGAGGCGCAGGAAATCGCTGCCTTGCGCGAGGTTTGCCAGCAGTGGATGCCGCAAATGCGGCATTGCAGCCGCTGCCGCGCAGATGCCGTCGGCACGCTGGCGGCAGCAGGCTGCGGCGAAGAGCAATAACCATATCCGAGTAATTTAAAGTCAGACTTTATTTTACTCGGATTTTTGGCGTTATACTGCGAAAATTATGGTTGTACTACAAACAAAAATTTGCTATAATCATCTTAATGAAACCTGTATTTTAGGGCGAGGTGAAACGATATGCGTAAAGCTGCTGAGTTCAAATTGGACGATTTTCTTGGCGAAACAACGTTGTATGATAAGAAGCTGACTTTAGAAGAACGAAAGCCGAAAAGCTGGTTAAAAAGTATTAGTGCATTCGCTAATGGTGATGGCGGAACTTTATTCTTTGGGATTTCTGATGAAGATGAACTTAGAGGATTACAGGACGTGAAAAGAGCATCAGAAAAAATTAGTGAATTGATTAAAGAAAGAATGGATCCTGTCCCTAAAGTATCGTTAAAAATTTATAGAAGAGACGGAAAAGATTTTATAATAGTAAATGTTGCTGCGGGGATGGAAACACCATATTATTATGTAGGGGATGGTAGTCGTATAGCATTTATTCGTATAGGAAATGAAAGTGTTCCTGCAGGTGCGGTAGACTTAAAGCGATTGGTTATGAAGGGAAGTAAGGCTACTTTTGATAGCTTATTGTCGCAATATCGCCTTGAGGATTTGGATTTTTCTAAGCTGCGTGCGACATATCGTTTACGGACAGGCAAAAAAATTACAGTTGATGATTTTATTTCTTTTGGCTTAGCAGATGATAATCATGTACTGACGAATGCTGGCGTATTGCTCGCTGATGAATCGCCTATGCGCCATTCACGTTTATTTTGTACGCGTTGGTTGGGGTTGGATAAAGCTTCTGGACTTATGGAAGCTTGGGATGATAAGGAATATAGCGGTAGCCTGCTCAGTCTTTTGCAAAATGGTGAGGAGTTTATTAAAAATAATACTAAGATGCGTTGGAAAAAGATTGCAGATGGTAGGATAGATATGCCTGATTATCCTGAGCGTGCAGCGTTGGAATGTCTTGTTAATGCGTTGATACATAGAGATTATATGGAGCTTGGTAGTGAAGTGCATATTGATATTTTTGATAATCGCATGGAGATTTATTCGCCAGGAGGTATGTTTGACGGTTCGTTAGTACAGAATTTGGATACAGATTTAGTCGCTTCTAAACGTCGTAATCCAATTATTGCTGATATTTTCAGCAGAATGAAATATATGGAGCGTAGAGGTAGTGGTTTTAAGAAAATCAAGGGCGACTACCAATATGCATATAATTATCGTCAGGACTTAGCACCAAAATTTCAATCCACAGCAACGTCGTTTTTTGTTACATTATATAATTTGAATTATAATGTACCTGCTGAAAAAGTTGCGTTTGGGCAAGAAAAAGTTGCGTTTGGGCAAGAAAAAGTTGCGTTTGGGCAAGAAAAAGTTGATTTTGGCTCAGAAAAAGTTGCGTTTGGGCAAGAAAAAATAGATATTGATTTACTGCTTGCTGAAAAAAGTATATCTCAAATAACAGCAAGAAGAATTAGTGCATTATATGATTCTCTGGGTTATGCAGAGGTTTTTTCTAGGAAAGATATAATTAGCTTAATGAGTGTTTCGTCAACATATGCTGGAAGGCTTATTAATCAAATGAAAGAATTAGGGTTAATCATAGGGATTGCTGGTAAAGGAAAAGGCAAGTACAAATTTAATCTATAATGTTCAGTTATCAGAGATAGCTATATTACAGGCTGGTTTGTCATAAAATAATAATCATATCCGAGTAAGCTAAAGTCTGACTTTATTTTACTCGGATTTTTGACGTTATGAGGAATTAATATTTGACTATCCAGGCAACACTTGCTACAATTATATTTATTACATTTCGGAGGCTTGAGGGAAGTAAAAAATGGATTATTCAATTATTCTTTTGGCGGCTGTGGGCATTTTCACGGCGTCGCTGTTTTCTACGGTTTCGGGCTTTGGCTTTGCGCTCGTAGCTATGCCGTTTTTGACGCAGATTATGCCTGTCAAGACAGCGATTATTTTTATCATTCTGATGAACCTTTTGCTGCGCCTGATTAATATGTATCAGGTGCGCAAGGAGTTCGACTGGAATACGGTGCTGATGACGACGATAGGCAGCCTTGTGGGCATGTATCCGGGCAGCATGGTGCTGAAGCTTATGCCTGCGGCGCAGCTGGAGATTTTTCTGGGGCTGGTGCTGCTGACGGCGACGCTGCTCTTAAGCCTGCAGTGTACGGTGAAGATTACCAACAAAACTGCCGGGCGTTTGGGCGCTGGCATGATTGCCGGCTTCTTTGGCGCATCGACGAGCGTTAATGGTCCGCCGCTGGCGCTGTACTTCTTGAATGAGAAGACGGATAAAAACCTTATGCGTGCCAACCTTGTCTGGTTCTTTGGCCTGAGCGGTGCGATGACGGTGGTGACAAACTATTTTGCCGGCAACGTCCACGATGTAAACTGGCCGATGCTGCTGTGCTGCACTCCGGCGATGTTCGTGGGTATTCTTGCGGGCGAGAAGCTGTTCTTCCGCGTGCCGCAGGAGCTGTTCCGCAAGCTGGCGCTGGTTGTGGTGTTGATTGGTGCTTCGATTATGCTGTACAGCGGCTGGTGTGATTTATAAAGCTTTATGATGGAGTCTGCCTTGGGCGGCTCCATTTTTTTGTAACCTACGTTACACTGTGTGGACAAAAAAGAAAAATTTTGCCAAAGATAGCTTTTTTGCTTGACGATGTTTACAGATAGGAGTAGAATAACGTCAATCGCTAATATAAAGCGTAAATATTATTTTGCAGGTGAATGAAATGAACTCTGAACTGATGAACACTGCAATTGAATATGGTTTTTATTATGCTCCGGTCTTTAGCTATTATTACTACAGCACCGGTTCTTTTGCATGGGAAAAATCATATAGCTCTGTCCGTCGTCTTAGAGATAAAAAATAGTATTTGCGTTTGCGGCAATTACAGTTTAAGCATTGCTTTTCAAGCAGGTTCTCTTTGCGAGGGCCTGCTTTTTTAGTAGCATGGATTGAGGATGAATAAGCTGAAAGGGGCGTCAGCAAAAAGGAGATGTTTTCATGGTCATAGTATTCAAGCCGGGGGCACCGGAAGAAAATAAAGCTCGTATGAGGGCGAATCTGGAGAGCAAGGGCTTTCAGATTAACGAAATCAACGGTGTGAACATGACGATTTTCGGCATCATCGGTGATACGAGCAGCCTGGATATAAATCTGCTGCGTATTGATGATGCGGTCGACAAGGTTATGCGCGTGCAGGAGCCGTTCAAGCGTGCAAACCGCATATTCCATCCGGCGGACAGCGTGATTGATGTCGCCGGGGTGCCTATAGGCGGACAGAAGCTGCAGGTTATCGCCGGTCCCTGCTCTGTAGAAACGCAGGAGCAGGTGACGGACATCGCCAAGTCCATTAAGCTGGGCGGTGCGAGCATGCTGCGCGGCGGTGCCTTCAAGCCACGCACCTCGCCTTATTCCTTCCAAGGACTTAAGGAGCAGGGACTTGATTATTTGAAGAATGCGCGCAAGGAAACGGGCTTGCCGATTGTTACGGAAATCATGTCGCCGTACATGATAGAGCGCTTTGTAGAGGATGTAGATTTGATTCAGGTGGGCGCACGTAACATGCAGAACTTTGAGCTGCTCAAGGAGCTGGGTAAGACGAATAAGCCGATTCTGCTGAAGCGTGGCTTGGCAGCGACGATTGAGGAATGGCTGATGGCGGCGGAATATATCATGAGCGAGGGCAACGAAAACGTTATCCTCTGCGAGCGTGGTATCCGTACCTTCGAAACATACACGCGCAACACGCTGGACCTCAGCGCGATTCCGGCAGTGAAGAAGCTCAGCCATCTGCCTGTTATTGTGGACCCGAG